>NZ_JBFTMD010000017.1:0-113633 GCF_056396785.1 Bacillus sp. 05T21
AAGAGGATTTACTGCAGTTGATGAGCATAGTGCAAATTTAAAAACACTGTTTGAAAATTATGAAGGGGCTAGGCTTGACTATGATGGAACGATGTTTAAAGTAGATCATGGAGGAAATGGTGTATCAACACCAATTGGTGCACCAGATAAGTTTTATGGGGCTATTGAATATATAGAAAATGAGCCATCAAAGTTGACGATTCCAAGGTGGGAAGCTAATGCCGATAATTATCCATTTACTGCAAGGGGGTTCACAGGAAGTAAGAATATTGCATTACCAGAATTTTCATATGAAAGGGGTTATGCAAGAGCTTTCCAAGATGGAGATATATTGAATATTATAGATTCAGAAACTGGAAATGTAGCAACAAAATTTGAATTTAATAAAAAAATTGGATGGGTTATGGCTGACTAGGAAGGAAGTATAATAAAGTATGAGTGACTACGCTATTTATAAAAATAATTTGTATAGATTAGATGTATCGGATAATAACCTAGAGCTTATAAGTAATTCAAATGAATCCATAAAATATGGATTTAAAGAATTAAAATTTGAACAAGGATTCGTTTCAAAAGTAATATATATAAAAGAGGTTGATATTAATGAAGTAGAGATGGCTTATAAATTGAAATACAAAGTAATATATAAAGAAAAAGAATTTGTTCCATGGGCAATAGGTAAGTTTATACTAGAAATAAATAAAATTACGCTAGGTACAAGTGATGAAAAAGAAGCTAGAAATTATGGATTTGAAAAGATGGAACAATTTGTTTTTAAAAAAGAGGTTCCAATAGAGGAAGTAGATGCTTTAATAGAAATTAAGGAGCCCATTTTGAAATTTCAAAATATGGATGAAAAGGTCACTAGAATCGAACAAAAGGATATAAGAAGTTATTTAAAGAACCTTTTAGAATAGATTATATTTAATTATATTGTATTAAAAGGAGAAAAAATGAAAATGAGTAGTGTATCTATACAAGAAAAAATAAATGAATTAAATAGAATAGAAAAAAGCTCAGAGCATTATTTAAATAAATATAATGAAATTTTAAGATCTATAGTCAGTTTAAAAGAAATATACACTGTAGTTAGTAGAAATACAACAGATGAAGAAGTTAAAGATAATAAAGGGAAAATATTCTTTGGATTAAATAATAACATGCCTACAATGTGGCTTTTTTCAGAAGAAAAAATAGCAAAGGAATATGCAGAGTATTACCAATTTAAGAGAAATGACATATATTTAGTAAAAAAAGTTGAATTCCAAGAGTTACTAATAAGTTCTTATTATGCAATGTTCTCTGGTATATACCAAGTCATTATTGATGAAGGAAGAGATTTCATAATCTGCAACATATATGATTTGGTAAATGAATGTTTTGTAAAACAAGGTCAACCTCCAGTATTAGCTAAAAGTGAATATGCAATTATGAATGTATTAAATAGTGTAAGATTCTGCGATGATAAGTTGTGGATTGTTCCAAGTAAGGATACAATAGGTGAAGAAATAATACTAAATAAATTTGTCCCAGTGGTAGAAAAAGATTATATTAAAGTTTTTATTAGTGAAATAGATTGCAAAAAGTATTCTAAAGAGCAAGGAAATACAAATGAAATTGCAATAGATATGAATATGAGTAGCTTGCAAAATATAATAAAAGTAACTATTGATAATAATATAAAAAATGTGAGGTTTTTAATTAATGATAGTGAAGTTAAGATGAGTACTACTAAATTATACAATATATTACAACGAATGCACGGAGCAGAGTAGTAGATAAAATTAAAGGTAATTTTAAGTTAATGAAGTCAAAAAGTTTTAAAATATTCTGCCATTTAAATGATTTTTTCTCTAAATGAAAGATGTAATGAAAAGAAAAAATAATTATATATTATAGCTAAGAATAGAACCAATGTTTCTAATGGAAGAAGCATTGGTTCTATTTTTATGTGAAAGAAATTGGGAGGAGTAATAACAATGTGTCTGAATGTAGCAAGAAAAATAGATGCGATATATACCAACATAAAAAATAACTGCAGAAAATCTAGATCCCAAGCTGCGGCCAGTAGTAGCTTAGGATGTACCTGTAGAACATAACTAGTGGCTTGAGCAGAAAACGGCAGCGTTTTTTGATAGGTTGAATTTGAAGAGTGGTGCTAAATATACTCATAGTATGATAGAGAATCCTGGGCCTTTAGCTGAAATGAGGGGAAATCCAGTATCAAACTTTCTAGCAGGAAAATATAATGTGAAAATTTTGGATGAAGATACAACTTTATATCGTTCAGGCAAAAAAGGAGGATTAACAATTCTGGGAGAAGAACAAAATGCGCTTGGACAGTGGTTTACAAGAGAACCAGCAGAAACAGTTGCAAAAGTACAGATAGATTCTGCGGTTAAAGCTCAATGGATAGATCCTAAAACAGGTGTACTGACAGGTACTTCGCCAATAGAATCAACATACGCAATAAAAATTCCTAAAGGAACTACAATATATGAAGGGCTGGTTGAATATCAAGGGGGTCATTACCTTGGTGGAGAAAATTGTAATCAAATTTTTATTTCGGAACCATGGAAGATTAATGGAGTAGAGCCTTAAAGTAAAACACCAATAAAACAGGAGGTATGATAGTGAGTTCAAGTAAGTTAGTAATAGATAAATTAGAAAAACTTTTTAGTGAATTGGGTGTAATATTAGAGGGAAATAAGAAAGGTGATATAGATTATCAGATATCTGAAGTTAGATATGTAATTAATATTTTAAATGAATGCCAAAATAATAATTATATAGACTTTGATGATGTTATAAATGAAATAAAATTAATTTATAATAATCTATATCCACCAAGAGGAGGATTATCTGATTTCTTTATATGGAAGGCAGATTTTAATGAATGTGTTAAAGCTAATGAGCCTTTAGGGAGAATTGGGGATGAATTGTTGGGAATGTTAAAGTAATTAATTGTAAAGGAATAGAAAATAATTGGTTCTGTTGCAAACTTCGTTTTCGTTTATATAGCGTATGAACGGTTTCAATACCTTTCAAGGTACGTGAAGCATGACGAAGGCTTTGAATCCTGTGGATTTGGCAAAATGCCTTTTTACATGTCTATGGTCTTGTTCAATGGGATTGTTCAAATGTTTGACTGTACAATGAGTTGTACGTCTATAAAAACCTTGTTCTTTTAATCAATGTAATCTCTTCTTCCTGCAAGAATCATTTTTTTATCATTTTAGCCAAGAAGACTCCTTCCTCAAAGAACGCGAAGTGAGTAGGTGGGAGATGAATTGGCTTCGGACAAGGGATGGCAGGAAGCCATCTTAATTGTTCGACATACATAAATTGTTACTTCACTACCTACCGAATATATGTTTGTTGTATAATAGATGCATATCGAAATGGAGGTGAAATGAATGATAATCAATAAAGCATATAAATTTCGTATCTATCCAAATAAAGCACAAGCGACCCTAATCAATAAAACGATTGGTTGTTCTCGTTTTGTGTTCAATCACTTCCTATCTCTATGGGATCATGCATACAAAGAAACAGGAAAAGGTTTGACATATGGTACATGCTCTGCCAAACTTCCTGCCATGAAGAAAGAATTTGTTTGGCTAAAAGAAGTGGATAGTATTGCGATTCAGTCGTCTGTTCGCAACCTCGCGGATGCTTATACACGCTTTTTCAAAAAACAAAACAGTGCCCCACGTTTCAAATCTAAGAAAAACAACGTACAATCTTACACCACAAAGCAAACAAATGAAAACATTGCCGTCGTAGGAAACAAAATGAAATTGCCAAAACTAGGTCTTGTTCGATTTGCCAAAAGTCGTGAAGTAAAGGGACGTATTTTAAATGCTACAGTTAGACGGAACCCTTCTGGTAGATACTTTGTGTCATTGTTAGTTGAAACAGAAGTGCAAGAACTTCCGAAAACAAATTCTTACATTGGAATAGATGTGGGACTAAAAGATTTCGCCATTTTGTCAGATGGAACACCCTATGAAAACCCGAAGTTTTTTCGATCGTTAGAAGAGAAGTTGGCAAAAGCACAGCGTGTTCTTTCTAGAAGAATGAAAGGATCTTCTCGCTGGAATAAACAACGAGTAAAAGTAGCTAGAATTCATGAATACATAGCAAATGCTAGAAAAGATTACTTGGACAAAATCTCAACTGAAATCATCAAAAACCACGATGTTATTGTATAGAGGATTTGCAAGTATCGAATATGTTAAAGAATCATAAGTTAGCAAAAGCAATTAGTGAGGTATCATGGTCACAGTTTCGAACCATGTTAGAATATAAAGCGGAATGGTACGGTAAACAAATCATTGTCGTATCGAAAACATTTGCTTCAAGCCAATTATGTTCTTGTTGTGGATATCAAAATAAAGACGTTAAAAATCTCAACCTACGTAAATGGGACTGCCCTTCTTGCCTTACACACCATGATAGAGATATTAATGCAAGTATCAATCTAAAGAATGAAGCGATAAGGCTTCTAACCGCAAGGACTGCGGAGATAGCCTAATAAATTAGAGTTCAATAGAACTCTTTACTTAGGAATCCCCCACTTCTAAACGAAGTGAAAGTGGGGGTAGTTCAATAAACCGGTGGTCTTATGTTTATATATTATTCATTTGTATAAGTGTCATATTTTTCTAGTGTCTTTAAATGATTTTTGTAATAGAAGCTTCTTAACTTTCTTATTCAAATGTTCCCTTCACTATCGGAACTTTATTTTCTACCATAAACTTGCCTTTTGCAATGACGCTGTGAATGTCCAACGTTTCTTTTTCCAACAATACGATGTCAGCATCCTTCCCGGTTTGGATACAGCCCTTACTTGAAAGTTTCAGCAATTGTGCGGGATTCGTGGTAATGACTTCTAGTGCCGTTTCTAACGGAATACCTTCCACTAAAACAGATTCTCGTACTTCGTGAAATAGCGAAGATACTTTTCCGACTTGAAGGCCTGCATACTCCCCATTGTTGTCAAAGAAGGGGAGGCTGGCCTGTCCATCTGAGGAGAAGGTGATGTGTCCGACTGGGACCCCATCTTCAAGCATTATACGTAATGCCTCACTGCATTTCACTTCCCCGTCCTCCAAAAATTGAGGAGTAGTACTTGTGGTAAAGTCTACGTAACCGCCTCGCTTTGCGTAATCAATACCCGCCCTGAATAATTCTTCGTTTCGGTTTATGTGTGTTGGATGGAAGTGCCGAATCGGAATGTTGGTTTTATCTGCAATTTCATGTAACAATGAAAGTTTGCCTTCTCCGTCCCCTACATGAACTTCTATTATACCAGCTTTTCCTGACAGAATACCGCCATTGCGTGCGGCAGTGGCGACTTTAACTATTTCCTCAAATGTAGGTTCTGATGATCTATGGTCGGAGATAGCAATCTCTCCAACACCGATAATTTTGTCAATTAAAATAATATCATCTTCGATTTTTCCCGTCAGCGTTTTTACTGGCACTTGATAGGAGCCTGTGTGAATGAAACAAGAAACTCCCTCTTCTTCAAGTGCCCGCGCCTTGGCAAGCAGACTTTCCATTTTACGTGTTGTCCCGTCAGTACCGAGTAAACCGACTAGTGTTGTAATACCTGCAGTTGTAATATCAGTAAGCATCAGCTCAGGTGTGCGGGTTTTGAATCCGCCTTCTCCGCCTCCACCAATAATATGAACGTGTGAATCGATAAATCCTGGAACAACCAAAAGATTTGCCGCATCAATGACTAGAATAGGAGCAAAGTTGTTAGGAATTGCGATTCTATCATCTATGAATGCGATTTTATCATCTGCAATTAATATGTCTTTCCGTCCTAGGTAGTTGGGTGCGTATACTTCTCCATTTTTTATTAAGGTAATCAATTCTTTTCTCCTCCTGTCAATACTTTTCGTTTTATATCAGAATGGACCATATCCTATGAAGTGAGCTATGATAACAGCTACTAATCCGATGAGATAGTGAATGAATACAAGTGGCAGAATCCACTTTGCCCACTTTGTCCAAGAAATTCCTGCAATCGCCAAGCCTGCCATTAAGGTCGTAGCGGTCGGAAAAATCATATTTCCGATTCCGTCAGCAAAAGAAAATGATAACACTGCAGTTTGGCGTGTAATACCCAATAAGTCTGCAAGTGGCACCATAATCGGCATTGTCAGCATCGCATGACCCGTGCCAGATGCTAGAACAAAATGAATAAGAGCTTGGAAATTGTACATGCCAACAACGCTTAAATAGTCCGGAATATGCTTGATTGATACAGATAATTGATGCAGCATAGGGTCAACGATATGCCCTTCATTTAATACAACAAGAATGGCGCGCGATACACCGATAATCAAGGCACCACCGAGCAAGGATGCAGAGCCGTTGATAAAGGAGTTAACAATCTGATCTGCAGATAGTTTTCCGATGATCCCAATCATTATTGTCAATAAAAGGAATAAAGATGAAATTTCTGTAATGTACCATTCGAATTTGATTACACCAAACGCCAAAACGATATAATTAATTACAAAAGCTCCTAAGATGAACTTATGTCTTCCTGTTAACTTCTCACTTGATTGCAGTAATTTTTCCGCTTCTTCTTTTGTATATTTTCCATAGATGCCAATAGAAGGATCTTTCTTTACCTTCATTGCGTAACGATAGATATAAAGAACAGAAACAAGGTAGATGATAACAAATAAAATAAGGCGAAACACTATGCCTGAGAACATCGGTAATTCTGCGATTCCTTGTGCAAGCCCTACTGTGAAAGGATTCATGATGGCAGTTGTAAACCCTGACAATGCTCCTACTATGACGATAGCAGTTCCTGTAATTGCATCAAATCCCAGAGCCAACGCCAGTGGAATGATAAGAGGAAGATAAGCTAGTGTTTCTTCCGCCATCCCCATTAAAGAGCCACCTACAGCAAAGAACAGCGTCACGACAGGAATCAATAGTTTTTCACGTGTCGCCAACTTCCTAGCCATTGTAGCGATAAGCACATCAACCGTACCAGTTGCTCTTAAGACACCAAAAAATCCTCCGATAATCAATAAGAAAAATATAATATTGCCGGCCTCTACCATTCCTGTATGAACAGCTTTTATCATATCGAAAAATCCGACCGGAGCAGATTCTATTGATTTAAAAGAATTTGGGTCTACAGTAGTCCGGTTATTCACTTCAATCCGTGCATATTCTCCGGTCGGTAAAAAATAAGTTAATAGAGTCGCTGTTACGAGAATGCCGAATAGCAATACAAAAACATTAATTTTTTTCTCTTTTTTTCCAAGTGAAACAGCCTGTTCTTGTAGTTGGCTCATATGTGTTCCTCCTTTGTATTTAAAATAAATGGATTGAAATAGAACGCTTACAAAAATACCGCTAATAGACCATGTTCTTTTCTCGTATTCTGCTGTTTCCCTCCTTTTCATAACCTCGGACACTTCATTAATTTATATATGCAATATGTGTGCCAATATTGATAGTATGATTTTTAAGGAGATTTTTATGGCAAGAGTAGAGATTTTGGTTTTTATTGTCCTTTTTTGGCGATATAATAGAACCAATTTAAATATAGGCAGGTGTCTTAATGTTAAAATCCTCACTTACACTTATAGCTGGAAGCTCAAAAACAACGCAAGCCTTACAGGAGCAACTAGAACAATTGCTTGGAGACTATGTTTATATTAAAAGCCATGCTGCGGATGAGGGAATACCGCAGTCTCTTGAAGATACAATTATTTTGTATTCATCAGCTTCTGTTTATGATCAAACAAAAGGTATGTATAGCGTGAATGCTGAGAAAATAATTGTGGGAAAGAGAACAGTTCATCATGAATACATTGATAAACTTTTAAGAATACCTGAAGATTCATCAGTTCTAGTGGTGAATGATAATGATGATGCAACAATAAATCTTATTGAATCCTTATATCAACTTGGTATAAATCATATTCAATTTATCCCTTTTCGGAAGGGGGTGTTGTTTTATGATGATGTTCGAATTGCTGTTTCGCCAGGAGAAATACATCTGTGCCCTTCTTACATAAAAGAAGTAATTGATATAGGTGTACGTCTTTTTGATATGACAACAATTCTGGAAGTTGTAGAATGTTGTGGTTTGAGCAAGGATATATCCTCGAAGATTTCAGAAAGGTATATTAGCAATATCATTGAATTACAACGTAAGTTATTACATGCAGAGCGGGATGCTAAGCAGATGAGTGAGCACATCCAAAATGTGTTAGGAACTGTCGATGATGGAATATTAGTCGTTAACCAGGAAGGGCGGATTACGGTATTCAATGAACGTCTTACGGCATTGTTTCATATTGTGGCGCAAGATGTGGTTAATGAGTATGTAGAACATGTGATGAGTCGTCGGGATATTACCGATTTCATCATGAATGGAAAGGATGAAAGCAAGTTCTTCGACATAGATGGCGTGGATGTCGTAATTTTTCGTTTGCAAATGATGCAAGAAAATACAATTGTCGCAACTTTTAAGAGTGTACATCAAGCCTTTGAAATTGAAAAAACAGCGCAAAGAGAAATGCGTAATAAAGGATTTCATACAAAATACGGATTTGAGGATATTATCGGCGAACATATTGTAATGAAAGAGCGTAAGCGAATCGCCAAGAAACTTGCCTTATCGGAACATCCGATTTTAATTCAGGGTGAAACAGGAACAGGAAAAGAACTGTTTGCCCATGCTATTCATGAGCATTCATTGCGAAAAAACGGACCGTTTCTGGCTGTAAATTGTAGCGCATTAACAGAGAGCCTGCTTGAAAGTGAATTGTTTGGTTACGAAGAAGGGACATTTACAGGAGCACAAAAGGGGGGCAAGAAAGGTCTGTTTGAATTAGCGGATAACGGAACTATCTTTTTGGATGAAATCGGGGACATAAGTCTTACTGTTCAATCACATCTGCTGCGCGTTCTGCAGGAGGGAGAAATCCGCAGAATCGGTGGTGTAAGAATTATACCTGTCAATGTTCGAGTGATTACCGCAACAAATAAAGATCTTCAAGGAAAGATAAGGGCCGGTTCATTCAAAGTCGATTTATTTTACCGGTTGAATGTACTTAATCTCTGTATTCCACCACTCATTGAGAGAAGAGCGGATATTCCAATTTTGATTAAGCATTTCATCACAAAGAGCGGAAAATGGGTAAAGATAGAACAAGATGTGCTGGAGTATTTCATGCAATATGAATGGCCTGGAAATATACGAGAATTAAAAAGCACAATTGATTATATGCTGACAATTTGTGAGGGAAATATCGTGACGAAAGGAGATCTTCCGTCCATGCTGGGACAAGAGGGGGGCAGCGTGAAATCCGAATATCCCGTATGTGGAAGTATACTGGAAATGAAGGAGCATATTTTTATCTTGGAAGTAATCAAGCAATGTAACGAAAAAGGAAAGGCGGCAAGCAGAGATCTACTTTCAAGTAAAAGCAAAGAATCAGACTTTGCTTTATCCCCACAGCAAATCCGTCGCCGTCTGGATATTTTAGAAAGTGAAGGATTTGTCGTAAAAGGAAGAGGGCGAGCCGGTACAAAGATTACTGATGCCGGAATAGAGTATCTGTATTTTCTTAAATCAAAGTATGCTGTGTATTGTTAAAGAAATCATTCCTATATTTTGATTGTGAATGGAAATGATATAATTAGCCATTACAGATTCTGGTGCAAACTTTGCAAGTAATCCCCTAATGATCAAATTACATCTAATTTGATTTATAACAGATTGGCGTCATAGACGACCAAATAAAAACACAGGGTTTTATCTCTGTGTTTCTTCAAATTTTCGTTTTTGAATATATGCTTGAGCATGAATAATTTCTTCCTGAAGCTCTTTTAATTCTTTCATAGATTCTGATTCAATAGCCATGTAAGTAGTAACTAAACTGATCATCATATCCATCTTCTCCACTATATTTTGAATGACCTGTTCAGATTGCTCTTTTTTAGGGTGTTGTATGGCTATTAATATATTTTCTATATAATTGTTCTTTCTTTGCTGGATATCATAAATAAACTGTTTTGTGTTTGAGTTCATTTGTTGTTCCTCCGTTTTGGATATATTTCTATTCTATCATATTTGAATAGAAAATATTGGATTCCCCTAAAATCACACCTGTCTCGCACATCTTCTCAAATATACAAACTAATTCCTTAACGTACAGGGAATCGGTTAATTTGTGTTTAAATTGTGCGTTTAGACACATTTTTCAACCGCTTCCTGTACGTTAAGGGACTCGTTATTTTTTTACAGTTTTTTATTATGAAATTATAAATAGCTAATTATAATAGGTGAAAAAAAGATCAATAGTTGGGGTACGGAAAGGATTTTGATTTACATTATTTCTCAATACATATTATGGATAAACAAAGTAAAATATGGGTTGGGGTTATGTCTCATGTTGTGTTAATCCTAACAATAACTAAGGATACATAATATGCTTTCATACCTTTGAATAATTTTGTTATAGAAGGGATGGAGATTTAAATGGCTCAAATTGTTGGTATTGATAGATACCTTTGTACTGGGTCTTTAATCTATATGAGTGAGGGTCTTTCCCTAAGTCTTGTCAGGAAGTAAGGAACAGTAAGCAAACACTTATACAATATGAATAGAGGAGAGGAATGACTTATGAAAATACGTAGTCAAATTACATTTGCAAGTCTTGCCCTTTTAATAGCTGGAAGTTCCTTGTTATATACAACGCCAGCCTCAATTGTAAAAGCAGAGCCCACTCAAAATGTATCTAGTTTGTTACAAACAAGCACTCAACGAGATCGTAATTCCGTCAAGCAAGCAATGCGGGATACATTGCAACTTGGATACCCGGGGATACTTGCTAAAACTTCCGAGGGTGGAAAAAAGTGGGGTTATGCCGCTGGGGAAGCGAATCTGAGCACCAAGCAACCAATGAAAACAGATTATCGCTTTCGCATTGGAAGTGTGACGAAGACGTTCACCGCAACGGTTGTACTTCAATTAGCTGGAGAAAACCGCTTGAATCTAGACGACTACATCGAAAAATGGTTGCCTGGTGTCATTCAAGGAAACGGATATGATGGTAACCAGATTACTATCCGGCAGATATTGAACCATACAAGTGGCATCGCTGAATACTCAAGGTCAAAAGACGCTGATTTTATGGATACAAAAAAATCGTATACGGCTGAAGAGTTAGTGAAGATGGGGATTTCTCTGCCCCCAGACTTTGCCCCAGGAAAGGGTTGGTCTTATTCAAACACAGGATACGTATTACTGGGTATTCTTATTGAAAAAGTAACCGAAAACAGCTATGCGGAAGAGATTGAAAATCGGATTATTGAACCGCTTGAATTATCGAATACATTCCTACCTGGCAATTCAAGCGTTATTCCAGGCACCAAGCATGCCCGTGGATATGTCCAACCAGACGGAACAAGTGAGCTAAAAGACGTTACTTATTATAATCCAAGTGTAGCTAGCTCAGCTGGAGATATGATTTCTACTGCTGACGACTTAAATAAATTCTTCTCTTACTTGCTCGGTGGCAAATTACTGAAAGAACAGCAACTAAAACAAATGCTTACTACAGTTCCTACAGGAAAAGAAGGAATCGATGGATATGGTCTTGGAATCTATAAAACTAAGCTTCAAAGCGGTGTCTCGATATGGGGACACACAGGTGGCATTCTAGGGTTTACTACTCTTGTTGGAGGTAAACTTGGAGGCAAGCATACGTTGGTCGTCAATTGGAATAGTTTGGGTAGAACTGACAGTCCTAATCCTTTTAAACATATTTTACTTGCTGAATTTGGCAAGTAGGAAAAAAGGAAAAATTTATTGTAGTTTTCATAGTTGAAAATATACTTTTCTGGTTCAAAAGCCCCAACTTATTTTCAAGAAAAATTTGGGGCTTTTTTTGTTTTGGTGGCGTTTATTCTTCTTAAGTTGATGGGTATGTGGTAGGGCCCTGTATTTGACTCTTTTTCTACACCTAGATATTCTAGTGTTCGTTCTAACATAAGTGCAACCTGTTGATGTGTGAGTGTGCCATGTTGGTTAAACTTAGTAGCCGAAACACCTCGGATAATTCCTACATCGTATAGGGCTTGTACATCATAATGCCGGTTGCGAACGTATTTACACCGAGAAGATGAGTGGGGCAAAAGATGATTGCCCAGAACTGGTATGCTAGCTGTTCTTGCAGAGTTTGAGCGTGATATTATTCGTGGAAAGCCTCTTCGTAAAGATCATACGTAAATACAAACAAAACCAGCAAAACACCTCTTCTGTGTCGTACTGGTTTTGTTGAAGTCCATCTAGAATTGTAGCTAGTTCAACGTGATTGCAAATTCCGAGTTCGGCGCGCCAGCAAATACAACCGTTCCGTTCTTCGGCAGTTTACTTTGTTATTGCCGCTCACAACGGTAAAGTATGACACATACTCCCTTCTCATCATACACCGCGAACGAACTCTTCGATGGCGACGCCACGGTCATCGTTTTCCCCGCTGCCGCTTGTGGAATAGTGTGAGTAATTGAACATAAATCTATCAAAAAATCAATAAAGTTATTAAATGAGTCTTTCAGCATAATTATCTAAAACTACATATTTATGAATTTTTATAATATTTTTAGTATATATCTAGTCCTAAATCATACCATTTTATAACAAAATACTATAATTTGATTAGTAATAGTAGTGAAAAAAACATTAAACATAACTAGGTAATATAGCTAATGTTATTTTTTCACATAATTTGTTTAATAGTATGCATATCGTTATTATTCAATGTAACTAAAATAATTTAAAAGGAGATAGGAAGTTATGTTTAAAGTAAAAACAAATGGAAGAATCAAAAAGATTGTTATGATTTCTGCGGCTTGTACCATGATGTCAATGTATGGAGCACCAATTTCTAGTACAGAGGCAGCAATCCGATCGCATGCTCCATCAGTTTATGTAACACCACAAAATACTGCTGCTTCAGATATTATTAGCATAGACTGGTCACCAATCCAAACGGCACCTTATACATATTGGGCTGTACATAACTGGAATCAGGGAGGAGAGGGTGGCGGTTATGCTGGCTTCCAACAACAAAGCGGTTTTGATCAAACCGGTAAACGTACCCTTCACTTTGCACTTTGGGATCCAATAGCATCAAACCAAGCAATTAAAGCTGAATATTTATCGCCGACTTCAGAAGCCAGTAGATTTGGTGGAGAAGGAACGGGTTTGAAGGTACAAACAACTTATAATTGGAAAGATAGTGAATGGTATCGAATGACACTACGTTCTTGGCAAGAAGATGGTCATACAAAGTTTGGCCAGTGGATAAAAGATAATAATTTAAATCAATGGAAGTTAGTTGCTATTATGGATCATCCAGTTGCGAATGTTCCATTTAACTATGGTTTATCGATGTTTCAAGAGGACTGGGCTGGTAATGGACAAGATGTAAGAGAAGCACGCCTTAAAAATGGCTATAGCAGAAAAGTTTCAGATAAACAATGGAATTCTTGGAATAATCAGCGTATTTCTGGGCAACATGATACTTCTTATCAATACGATGGAGGAGCAACTTCAGAATATGTATGGGTTAAGGCTGGAGGAAATACGCAATCAACGATTGGTACTGGAAAGACTTTTAATATAAATCAGCCTAGTCAACCAGAAATGGGAAATTTGGATTTTGATATTCAAAATATTCGTTTTGAAAATGAAAAATTAAATGTGTCTTGGAAATTGAAAGAACAAAGTACTCCCCAGTTTAAAGGGAAAATTGAAATTTATGACAATGAAAAGTTAACGGGACAAGCTTTGAAAGTAATCGACAATATTAAATCCTATCAAACCGAGGTAAGTCAAACTATGCAATTGCCTCAAACAGCTTATGCTAAAATTACATTAACAGATATATTTGATCGAACTGTAGAGAAAAAAGTAGGAATTACAAATGGAAATTCTGATATTTTAGTAGGGAATCAATTTGCATGGTCCCTAAAAGGATATAGTGATCGAGAAATTGCAAAAGTGGATTATAATAAAGCGGCAGAAGAGCTGAAAATCAAATTAGAAACTGGTGTACCGCATTCTTATTTCAATAGCACATATGCAAGTATTAAAGTTCAGAACTCATCTGGTAGCGTTATGTACAATAAGGAAATCATGGGAAATAGACAACAAAATGCTGAAATCCAAACAGTACCTGTAAAAGTAGGAGATTATTTAGAATTCACTCATATAGAAGGAGACGCAGTAAAGGAAAAGACACGCGCAACATTAACGAATCTTGAAAATAACAAAAATGAGACTTTTGGAAAGTCAGCAAGGTATCAGGTTACAAAAGAGGGATTAAAGAAAGTAGAAAAAATGCCAGAGACAACAATTCTAGATGGAAAACAATTTGCATGGTCATTAAAAGGATATAGTGATCGAGAAATTGCAAAAGTAGATTATAATAAAACAGCAGAAGAGCTGAAAATCAAATTAGAAGCTGGTGTACCGCATTCTTATTTCAATAACACATATGCAAGTATTAAAGTCCAGAACTCATCTGGTAGCGTTATGTACAATAAGGAAATCATGGGAAATAGACAACAAAATGCTGAAACCCAAATAGTACCTGTAAAAGAGGGAGATTATATAGAATTTACTCATATAGAAGGGGAAGCAGCAAAGGAAAAAACACGAGCGACTTTAACTAACCTTGAGAATGAAAAACAGGAATATATAGGAAAGAAAAGAACATATCGGGTTACATCTACAGGATTAATAAGACAATAAATGATAAAAAGTTGGGGGAATCCTCAACTTTTTTTATCATTTTAGTCAAGAAGATTCCTTCTTCAAGGAATGCGAAGTGAGTAGGTGGAGATAAATTGGCTTCGAATAAGGGATGGCAGGAAGCTATCTTAATTGTTCAACATACATAAACTGTTACTCCACTACTTATCGAATGTATGTTTGTCGTATGACGAGAACATGCCGTAATGGAGGTGAAATGAATGGTGATTGATAAAGCCTATAAGTTTCGTATCTATCCAAATCAAGCACAAGTCCCCCTAATCAATGAAACGATTGGCTGTTCAATCATTTCCTATCCCTATAGGATAACGCATGCAAAGAGAAAGGAAAAGGTTTGACATATGGTACATGTTCTATCAAACATTTCTACAATGAAGAAAGAGTTTGTTTGGCTAAAAGAAGTGAAAGTGGGGGTAGTTCAAAGAGATAAAGAACGTCAGCAATTAATTACTTCACTAGAATCATAAAAAAAATAGAAGCTATCTTTAGTAAGATATGCATCCAATAGTGTAGACAGGAAAAGAAAGCACATAAAACTGTTTCGATATTGGAAATTAAACTACAAAAAACAAGTATAATTACTTATTTTTTGTAGTTACAGTAATTATTTAGAAGCCTTTGCTTGTGTATGGTCACATACATTTATTGGATAACCATAATCCTCTCTACACCATGATTGGGATACAAAAGCTAGAAAGATATCAATCCATTTATTCTTAAATTGAATTAATATTCCTCCGTCATGGTATGTTTCGTTATATTTTGAAAAATCATTTCACAAACAATATGTAATATTCTATGGGAACATTATTAAATTTGAACGATATTAACAGAACTTTGTTGATAATTAGCTAAAAAAGTATTGTACGATTAAATATATTATGTTACATTAATGTTACAAATTTGTTACAAGATATTATAATTGTTTCTATATTGTTTCCAATGTGTTACGAAAACTATAGATGTTTTATGTGTATAGGAGTGTGTGTAGTAAAGAGTGTGAGTTGAAAATACGTGCACACTTTAAATTTCCTTTCTGTCTGAATGAAGAAGACTACCAACTAATTAAGGGGTTTAAAGTAACAACTTTAAATAAAATGTGCTTCCTTTCCCACGCACAATTTAGTACATATTTAAAGTACAGCCTGGTTGCTACACAGACTCTTGTACATATAAACATTAAGGTGAAATAGAGATAAGGATTTATTACATAATAAGCATTACTTAGCTAAACGTAAAAATATTATCTGTGCATTTTTATGAAATGTTAAAATGACTAGATGATATTTTTTGAAGATTTCTTGGATATGTTTATGAATAACAATTTTTAATACTTAATGATTCTCTACTACTAAAACATCCAATAATTTATGTAATTGGATGTATAGGATGTATAGGAGGTATGTACATTCACCTATATAGGGAAAATGAGGTTTTTCATATGAAGTATAGTTATAAAGTTTTTATATTTATTTGGACAATTATTTTATTATTTTTTCTGCTTTATTATGGTCACAGTGAAATTTCCGACATCGAGAAAGTGCCAGTCATAACAATCAAACAATAAAAGTAAGAGATACTAGAAAAGCAAAATAAAATAAAAATAGATACCCGAAAATGTTTAAGAACAGGAACAATTACATGCATAAACAACCTTACGATTTCCATGCATACTCCGCGTCATTTGGGCAATAGGGGAAAAGTATTATTATTTGGCGTACGCAATCTGCCGTCACTAGTAGAAACGGAAAGTTCCGTATCCCTGCTGAAGGAGGAAGATGTCTATCTGCCAGGGGGCGGATCTATTCAGCATCTAGAAACATTGGAATTAAAAGTGTAGAAAACAAATAGTGAAAAGGGAACAAATCTTGTGTTTCCTTTTTTATCATTTTAGCCAAGAAGACTCCTTCCTCAAGGAACGCGAAGTGAGTAGGTGGGAGATGAATTGGCTTCGGATAAGAGATGGCAGGAAGCCATCTTAATTGTTCGACATACATAAACTGTTACTTCACTATTTATCGAATGTATGTTTGTTGTATAATAGACACATGCCGAAATGGAGATGAAATGAATGATGATTAATAAAGCATATAAATTTCGTATCTATCCAAATAAAACACAAGCAACCCTAATTAATAAAACGATTGGCTGTTCTCGTTTTGTATTCAATCATTTCCTATCTCTATGGGATAACGCATACAAAGAGACAGGGAAAGGTTTGACATATGGTACATGCTCTGCCAAACTTCCTGCCATGAAGAAAGAGTTTGTTTGGCTCAAAGAAGTGGATAGTATTGCGATTCAGTCGTCTGTTCGCAACCTTGCGGATGCTTATACACGCTTTTTCAAAAAATAAACTAGTGCCCCGCGTTTCAAATCTAAGAAAAACAACGTACAATCTTACACCACAAAACAAACAAATGAAAACATTGCCATTGTAGGAAAAAAGATAAAGTTGCCGAAACTAGGTCTTGTTCGATTTGCCAAGAGTCGCGAAGTAAAGGGACGTATTGTAAATGCTACAGTTAGACGGAACCCTTCTGGCAGATACTTTGTGTCATTGTTAGTTGAAACAGAAGTGCAAGAACTTCCAAAAACACAATCTTACATCGGAATGGATGTGGGACTAAAAGATTTCGCCATTTTGTCAGATGGAACAACCTATAAAAATCCGAAGTTTTTTCGGTCATTAGAAGAGAAGTTGGCGAAAGCGCAGCGTGTTCTTTCTAGAAGAATAAAAGGATCTTCTCGCTGGAATAAACAGCGAGTAAAAGTAGCTAGAATTCATGAATACATGACGAATGCTAGAAAAGATTACTTGGACAAAGTCTCAACTGAAATCATCAAAAACCACGATGTTATCGGTATAGAGGATTTGCAAGTATCGAATATGTTAAAGAATCATAAGTTAGCAAAAGCCATTAGTGAAGTATCATGGTCGCAATTTCGATCCATGTTAGAATACAAAGCAAAATGGTATGGCAAACAAGTCATTGTCGTATCGAAAACATTTGCTTCCAGCCAATTATGTTCTTGTTGTGGATATCAAAACAAAGACGTTAAAAATCTAAACCTACGTAAATGGGACTGCCCTTCTTGTCGTACACACCATGATAGGGATATTAACGCAAGTATTAATCTAAAGAATGAAGCGATAAGGCTTCTAACCACAAGGACTGTGGAGCTAGCCTAATCAATTAGAGTTCGTTAGAACTCTTTACTTAGGAATCCCTCACTTCTAAACGAAGTGAAAGTGGGGGTAGTTCAAGAAACGAGTTTTAGACCTATTGCAGCACCTAAAACCATACCTATAAAAATAAGTCTTTTCCAGTCTTTTGATTCCCCATAAAAAGCCATGCCTAAAATTGCACCACCAGACGCACCAATTCCAGTCCAAATTGCATAGGCTGTCCCCATAGGTAGTGTTTCCATTGCGTAAGCAAGAAATATAAAACTTAATCCAAATCCGAGAATTAACAAAAATAATGATTGCCAATTTCGATCTTTATGCAATTTATTTATCATAGCAACACCAAACATTTCACACAGTCCTGCTAAAATTAAGGAAATCCAAGCCATTAGGATTCATCTCCTTCCTGAACTTTGTCATCTGTAACTAATTTCAAGCCAATTACTCCAGCTAATAAAAATAAAATCAAGAGTACTTTACCCATTTTAAATGGTTCACCAAAGAACAAGATTTCAGAAAAGACAGTTCCAGCTGTACCTAATCCAACAAAAACAGCATAAACAGTTCCCACGGGAAGTATTCTTCCTGCCATAATCATTAAATAAAAGCTCAAAAATATAGCAATGATAGTCCCCGTCCAAGTCCAAAAGTCATCAGCATGTTTTAAACCAATTACCCAAAAAATTTCAAAGAAAGCAGCAACAAATACTTTAATCCAGTCTTTATTCATTTAAAAGACACCTCCAATTTTATTCTTACCAAAAAAAAACAAAAAAAGCCTAAGAGATAGCTGCTAAACAGTTTCTCCCATGTTTTTATCCTTCAGTGACACGGCAAATCTGTGAGTTTACTCTGGCCAAGACTCACACTACTTTATCGGGGTAGCATCACATGCCCAGCATGCTAGAAATAACAAATTACCTCATACCCATTACAAAAACTGATATGTCTCAAGTTACTATAAAAACATCGATAGAATTAAAAGACGAAAGGAAAAAGATGCCTATTTATAAAGATTACGTTACAAAAAAATCACATGTTCGAGATGTTGAAATTCTTTCTCCAAAGGAAGCATTTCAAAAACTGAAACAAGGAGACTTCGATCCTATAGGATCTTTCAAAGCAGGTGATACATTATTCATTACAAAATATAATATAGATTACTATACTGATACAAAAGGTTTCTCTCAGCCTATATATGTTTTTGAAGTACACTTAAATGGTAAAGATATTTGGTCTCAACCTATTTCCGCAAAGAAATAACGTAAATTTGGTTCTGTTGCAAAGTTTTTTAAGAAATAAACAGAGACATGAATGTATGAGGAAATATTATGAAGAGGCTACTAGTACTGGCTGTAATTCATGATGCATCGAAAAGGCGGAGTCTGTTTGAAGACTTCGCCTTTGTTTGTATAGTGAATGCCTAGGGGATAAGGGGCAGCATAAAATGCTCATTTCTTTTGGTGTTTCGATTTTTATTCAACAGGAATTTGCATATTCATAATTATCTGTCCTTCTGGATAAAACAGATTCAATTCATGTAAATCTGTTTCAATTACATTACATGATCTAAACTGTAAACCATTTCTCTCTATATAGTCTGTAATATTTGTAAATATTTGACGTCGTATTTCATCCATATGCTCTTCTGTACATACGTAATCAACGCAAAGATAATTACCTGCAGGTATACTAAGAATTTCAACATGCTCTATCTCTGTATCGTTCAAAACAGGATAATAAACTGAAAGTCCCAGATCATCATTGAATAAATTCTTAATAGAACACATTGTTATAAATTGTTCTTGAAAAAATTCACCTTGCTTAAAAATAGAACGGAATTTCTCAAAAAAGGATTTTACACTATTAAATTTTTCTCCTTTGATGTGATAATATTTTCTTTCCTCAAAATAGACACTCTGAATTTCATTGAAGTTTCTACTTCTATTTTGAAGGAGATCGAGGAGCCTAGTAATTTTCTTTTGCATTTCCATAAATCGATAAATTTCAGTTTCAATATCATTTTTTTTGTTCTGTAAGATATTTATATTGTTTATTACATTTCTCTTATTTATTACTAAATCAATTTCTTCAATTGAAAAGCCTATATCTTTACAAAAGAAGATTTGGCTAATTCTTTGTAGATCTTCATTTCCATAAAGTCTATAGTTATTTTTACCTACCTTTGGCTGAACTAATCCTTTTTCTTCATAGAATCGAAGTGTTTCTTTCGTTGTATTAAAAATCTTAATTACATCACTTTTAGTTAACTTATAGCTATCCATAGATTTATATTGCCTCCTATAAGGAATAATATTCATACTATAAACTATGTGGTTACTTCATAGTCAATAAATAAAAAGAAATTCTTTTTAACCAAAAATGGTCGTCGTTTTTGGAACAAAAAGTTTCTAGTACAAAATTATGTTTTGTTTTATGTAATCCCATTAACTACAAATACACAATTATAATAAATTTTCAATTTTAGGGTTATCCCTGCATTTTATCTTTACATAAAACATGTAACATATAAGCGTAACTAAAAGGTATTACAAAATATGTAGATGGTTAGATGTAAATATATTAAGCACAAACAAGTTGATCAATGGAGTTTTTTATAAAACATGTATCTATCTTAACTGTTGTTTATTGGTGTAATTGTATAGTAAAAAGAAATATTGGTAAATTACGGAATGGATAGGAAGGTAAATTTAAGAGTGTTATAATCATTGTTCGAGCAGCTTGTTAACTGGAGGTCAAATATTGAAAAGAGGAATTGTATTAAAATTGTTTATGATAACAACAGTGTTGTGTATGTTCATTTTGGCAACTATTATTGTTGGACAAACAATATTCTTTAAACAATTTTATACGAATAAAAAAGTAAATGATGTCAAAATAAACGTGAATTCTTTTGGAAAGGATTATTTGAAAAGTGAAGGCAATTCACAAGTTAATCAAAAACTAGAGCAAGATTTCTATCGAGAACATAATACATGGATTACCACATTAGATAGTAATGGGTATTTAAAGAATGTAAAGGATTTTTATATAGAATTAAAATTAAATCCGTCTAAAAATAAAGAAAATCAATTCGTGGACTCTACAATTTCTATACCACTGTATAATTTCAAGTTTGAGGGCGATTATACGAGAGATATGTTAAATGAAATATTCCCTTTAGGAAAAAAAGTTATTTTGCAGGGGATAGAAAATAATTCTACATTTATTCCATATCTTTTATTATTTAACACGAAAAATCCAAGTTTGATAAATCCGATATTAGAAAAAAGAATAACTGATATTTTAATACAGCAAAAAAATAAATATAATTCTAAAGAAGTCCCTAAAATAGATACTAAAGAGTATAAAAGAGCATTCGAAGAACAACTACCTATAACATACCTAGAAGGGAATATTACAAATGTTCAACTTTCGGGTGAGAATGAACAATCTAATTTTGCTTATACAAATAATTTATTTATGGAAAGGATACAGGAGTTTCAGGCAAATTTATTGCTTAATAAAAAGAATGCTAACTACAATTCGTTACAGGAAATAGATTATGAACAGAATGATATTAAATATAAGATAATAATAAAACCGATAAAGGACAAGAATGGTGAAGTAACATACATTTTTTCAATGGCGTCATTGCAGCCAGTTGATGAAGCTGTACAAATGATAAAAGAGTACTATGTCTATATTGTTTTGCTTGTGTTGGTTCTTATTTTTCTATCTTCTTTTTACTATTCAAAAAAGATAGCCAAACCCTTATTACAAATAAACAAGACAACTAAGCAAATTGCAAACCTAGATTTCTCAGAAAGGGTTCCAGTCGAATCGAGAGATGAAATTGGTGATTTATCCCAAAATATTAATTTGCTTTCAAATACATTACACTCACATATTGAACAGTTGCAGCGAGATATAGAGAAAGAAAAAAAATTAGAAAATACAAGAAAAGAATTTATTTCCGGGGTATCGCATGAGTTAAAGACACCTCTAAGTATTATGAAAAGTTGTATTTCTATTTTAAAAGATGGTGTTGCAGATCATAAGAGAGAGTATTACTTTAAGGCTATGGAAAAAGAAGTAGATAAGATGGATATGATGATTGTAGATATGCTTGAGTTAGCAAAATTTGAATCCGGTACGTATAAAATGCAGATGGATGTTTTTTATATTGACATTGCCATTCAGCATATATGTGAACAGTTATCTTTGGAGATAATAAAAAAACAATTGCATGTTCACACACATCTTTCTGCGATTGAAGTCATTGCAAATCATCGTCTTATGGAACAAGTAATCACAAACTTTATCACGAATGCTATTCGTTACACACCAGAAAAAGAAGACATTATTGTTTCTACAATAGATGAGCCAAGTCGAATAAAAATCTGTATCGAAAATAAAGGTGCCCATATCGACGAAGATCAATTAGATAAAATTTGGGATCGTTTTTACCGGCTTGATACAGCAAGACAACGGTCGCAAGGTGGAACAGGACTTGGACTTGCCATTTCAAAAAACATCTTAGAACTTCATGGAGCAGAGTATGGAGTATATAATACAGTTGATGGTGTGTTGTTTTATTTCTATTTACAAAAAAAGGTGTAGAACTTTTGTTCAACACCTTTTTTCATTTATTTTAATCAGATCTCAACATTTCCTTTAATGTACAGAAAAATAGAAGAAGAACTTGGTAAACGGTAAAGAAAATACAATGAATTTTAAGTAAAATCTATACGGAAATCCTTTACTTTATAGTACGGTATTACTATTTTTCTTACCAATTGTAGTGGCTATGGTTCACAGCAGTTTTGCATTTCTAACGTTTCATCAATTAGGACAAACAGTAAGCAAGGAAATGTCTGTTATTCAAAGCTCAATTGTTGTATTAGTAATCTTTATTTGTATGCAAATGATTTACTTCCTCATTATTAGACATCACTATTTAAAACGTATATGTACAAAAATGTATTCATAAAAAAGATAGGCAAAAAATTAAATGTGCATACTCAATCACTAATTATGGTTGGCTATGCACATTTAGAATGTTAAAAATATACCAAGGTTAATATGTATTTGTTCCGATTCATTTTGATCTTCTTGGCTTATCAGTTGTCAGTGGCTCAAAAAAAGGAATCATGGTATTACCCCTTTTAGATAGCCCTAATGGGTATAAAATTTATAAGGTTTTTAGTTAATATGTAAAATGGATATTGTATTTAATGAAGCGCCCTGTAAACAGGGTGCTTTTTCAATTATATCCTATTCATCCAATTGGAGAATCAACATACTATTTTAAGTAAAGAAAAAAAGATGGATACCATCTCTATTACGTTTATTAATTTAGAAACAATAAATATACACTTTAATGGATACTTATTGCATTTTAGGGGGGATATAAGATATCATCTTTTTTAAATAAATAAAATATAAAACACTAAACGAACTTTAAAAATTACACTTAAATTAAAGGAGATTACGAAATGAATACAATCATGATTGTAGAAGATGATATGAAAATCGCTGAATTACTGGGAACTCATATAAAAAAATATGGATACCAAAGTGTTATTATAGAGGATTTTGAAAATATCTTAGAAATATTTCAAGAGATAAAACCAGATTTAGTGATATTAGATGTAAATTTACCTAATTTTGACGGTTATTATTGGTGTCGCCAAATACGAGCTATTTCTACTTGTCCAATTGTATTTTTATCTGCAAGGAGTGGAGAAATGGATCAAGTTATGGCTTTAGAAAATGGTGGTGATGACTACATTACGAAACCTTTTTATTATGAAGTTGTAATGTCTAAAATCCGTAGTCAACTCAGGAGAGCATACGGTGAATATGCTCCTAAAGTAAAAGAACGAATAGTTGAGCAATCAGGATTATTCCTGTTCCCAGAAAGAATGGAACTTCAACTAGAAGATAAGACAATTATACTTACTAGAAAAGAAACAACTTTATTGGAAATATTGATAACAAAGTCTCCACTCCTTGTAAAACGTGAAGTGATTTTAGAACAACTATGGGATAGTTCATATATAGACGAGAATACATTGAGTGTAAATATAGGAAGAATTAGAAGGAAATTGCAAGATTTAGGTATTGAAAACGCACTGGAGACAGTTCGTGGTGCTGGATATCGTTTGCATGCTACTTGGGAGAGGGAAGGAAAGGAATAATGAAATTATTTTTAAAAGAACATATTCCACTCATTTGTTATACATTTGCCCAATTGCTTATCATCCTTTTTATATATTGGTTTGATGGTTATCCACATGTTTTGACAGCATTATATTCTGTATTTTTAGGTGTTTTTTTATTAATGGGTTATTTAATATATCGTTATTATAGTCATCGTTCATTCTACAAGCGTCTATCAACACCAATGGAAACGTTAAATGAATCAATAAAAGATAGTGATTCGACTCCGTTATCAATGGCCTTAGAAACATTACTACAAACTCAATATCAATATTATCAAAACCAATTAAAAAAATGGGAACGAAAACAACAAGAACAAATGACTTTTATGAATCAATGGGTTCATCAAATGAAAACACCTCTTTCTGTTATTGAGTTAATTACACAAGATGCAGATGACTCTCAATTTGACAGTATTAATGAAGAAACGGAAAGAATCAAAAAAGGATTAGAAATGGTCTTATATGTTGCTCGTTTAGAAACATTTGAACAGGATTTTCATGTAGAACAATTGCAATTATTGGGAATGCTTGATTCTGTTATTCATGAAAATAAACGTCTGTTTATACGTAGTTATGTGTATCCAGAAGTAAAAGTAGACCCGAGTCTTATTGTAGAAACAGACAAGAAATGGTTTCGATTTATACTCAATCAAGTACTGTCAAATGCAATTAAATATTCATCAAGTAAGAAAGGGAAAGTAATAGTATCGGCGTATTCAAAAGGACGAGCAATTATTTTGGAAGTAAGAGATTATGGAGTGGGTATTCCTACTGCTGATTTACTACGTGTTTTTAATCTATTTTATACTGGAGAAAATGGTAGGAAATTCAAAGAGTCTACAGGAATGGGATTATATCTTGTTAAAGAAGTATGTGAAAAATTAAATCATAAGATTGAGCTAGAATCTGAGGTAGGTAAGGGAACGAAAGTTAGAATCGTATTCCCGTATGCCTCTCGTTAACCGATGAAAGAAAGATTATTCATCGGTTTTTTCTTTTGAATCTTACAAACTTGTTAGATAAATGTTAGGGAAATCGATAGGGGACATACTAAATATAGGTTACACTTCATGTATCGAAAAGAGAAATGGAAGGTGAAATACTTGTGGAGATACTACATGTTTCAGATTTAGGGAAGGTTTATCCTGGGAAAATTTCTTATACAGCATTATCCCATATTGATTTAAAAATAAACAAAGGTGAATTTGTAGGAATTATGGGACCATCTGGGAGTGGTAAAACAACGCTATTAAATATGGTTTCTACTATAGATGCTCCAACATCAGGAGAAGTATTAATTCATGGAGAAAATCCATATCTGTTATCTCCAGATCAGTTGTCTTTATTTCGAAGACGTGAATTAGGGTTTGTTTTTCAATCATTTAATCTCCTTAATACACTGACAGTGAAAGAAAATATTGTTCTTCCACTTACGCTTGATGGTGTAAGCCCTACAGAAATGGAAGGGAAAGTGGAAGCTATTGCTGAAAAATTAGGGATAACTGAAATATTAGATAAACGTACGTATGAAATTTCTGGTGGGCAGGCACAAAGAACAGCAATCGCACGAGCTACTATTCATAATCCGAAATTATTACTTGCGGATGAGCCTACAGGAAATCTGGATTCAAAATCTGCTAGTGATGTGATGGAATTATTGACAAAGCTTAATAAAGAAAATAGCACAACGATGATGTTAGTGACACATGATGCAATGGCTGCAAGTTATTGTGATCGAATTGTGTTTATCAAAGATGGACAGTTATACAATGAGATTTATTGTGGAGATAATCGCAAAGTATTCTATCAAAAAATTCTAGAGGTTTTAGCATTATTAGGAGGAAATGCAAATGACTTTTCGACAGTTCGCATTTAATAACGTCATTCGAAGTAAACGAACATATTTGGCTCATTTTTTAAGTAGTACGTTTGCTATTATGATTTTCTTTACTTATGCATTACTTGCATTTCATCCTAATTTACAAGGTGATCTTGCTGCCAGTATAACAATCAATACATTTGCAAAGTCAGGATTACAGATATCGCAGGGGTTAATATTTTTCTTCTCATTCTTCTTTATCCTATATTCTGTAAGTGCATTTTTAAAAACAAGAAAAAAAGATTTTGGAATTCTAATGCTACATGGGATGTCGCGTTCACAGTTGAATAAATTAGTATTTATTGAAAATATAATAATTGGTATCGCTTCTATTTTAACAGGAATTACAATTGGAATGGCGTTCTCTAAGTTTATCTTAATTATGAGCAACAATCTGTTAATGATTGATAAAGGACTCCCATTTTACATGCCATTTAAAGCAATTGGGATAACATTTGGAGCGTTCTTATTACTATTTTTATTTATTTCACTTTTCACTTCTCGACTAGTAAATGTAGAGCAATTAGTAGAATTAATAAAAGCAGAAGAAAAGCCAAAGCCTGAACCAAAAGCATCTCTGTGGCTATCTTTGTTCGCACTAATTTGTATTGGATTAGGATATACAGCTGTTTTCCATAGTGTTAACGCAATTCATTACAAGGATGTGAAATATGTATTATTCATGATGGCGACAGGGGTGAGCTTTGTTGTACTTGGTACATACTTCTTATTTACACAGCTTAGTGTGTATGTGTTACGTGCATTAAAGAAGAGAGAAAATATTTTCTTTAAAAAAACAAACATATTAACCCTCTCAGATTTAGTGTATCAATTAAAAGATAATGCAAAAATGTTTTTTATGGTAACTATTATTTCTGCTGTTGCCTTCACTGCAGTGGGAACTTGTATGGGATTAGGTAACTCATCCATGGCTGAATCAAATAGTCCCTTTGCATTTTCTTATAAGTCTTATAATAATAATCCTTTAGAAAAAGTGCATCTAAAAAAAATAGAAAGCGAACTCAATAATGGTGGGTTTAAATTCAAACAAGTAGCTTATTCAATAAAACAAATTAGGGATACCATTTATAACAGTAATGTTTTATTAAGTGTTATAAAAATAAGTGATTATAATAAGTTAGCTGAGGCATTTGGTTTTGAAAAAGAAAGCTTAAAAGATGAAAATGATAGTTTTGTCATACCATCAAGAAAAGTTACTAATACAAAATCTAATCAAAATAACTTTCAATTGTTGCATGGAAATATAAAAAAAGCTATGCATGTAAATAAAATACTAACGCCAAAAGAACTACAAGATACAAACACAACGACAATTATTATTCCGGATACTGTATATAATCAAATGATTGTGGATCCAGAGAGTCACTACGGTCAATTCACTATCAATGGTTTTGTTGTGAAAGATTGGGAGAAAACAAAAAAAGTTGCTGAAAAAATCTTGGCTTCCTTACAGAAAGGGAATAAAGATATAAATGATCCTAGGGTATACAACGAATCATATCAATTTTCGACTTTAATTTTCACATGGATAGATATGAAGCAAAGTTTTGGACTTGTATCTATCATGAGTGTATTAATAGGTATTGTTTTCTTTACGTTTGCGGCAAGCTTTTTATATTTCCGATTATACACAGACTTAGAACGAAATCAGCAGCAATATAAAATGATAGCAAAAGTTGGTTTAAGTAAACCAGAATTAAAGAAAATTGTATCACGACAACTGGCATTGTTATTCTTTTTACCAATTATAGTTGCTATTACACATAGTGCGGTTGCTTTTATGGCCTTACAAAATTTAGCCGCTTTTTCAGTCTTGGGTAGTTCAACTATGGTATTGATTTGTTTCTTAGTTATGCAAATTATATACTTTTACTTTGTTCGTTCCCAATACTTGAAAAAAATGTATAAAATGATTTTTTAATTCAAATATAATTAAAAGAAGGAGAATATAGGTTGAAAAAAAGAATTGGATTATTAATAGTAGCTAGTATTTCGATTACCATGTTAGGAGCATGTTCATTATTGGGTGCAAAAAATTCCCCGGCAAATGGAATTTCAATAGAAGTAGGAGCGATAAACGAACAAACAAGAAGCTCTATAATTGACTCATACAAAGATATAACAAGCTCACAAGACCTATATCAATTAAAAGAAGGGACTATAGATAATAACAAGCTCGACATAAAGCTACCGACTAATTTTGTGGATTCTATGGATACTGCTACTAGTAATTTACTATTTATTAGTAGAACAACTGCTGAAAAAATGAATAAAAAGGGACTTATACGTGAAAGGGATAATAACGAGGGTCTCCTATCTTCAGACCCTCTTGACTCGTTACCAAAAATAGAAAAAGATGAAACTATCATATTTGCAAATAAAGAATATAAAGACTTGAAAGAACTAACATTCGATAAGAAAAAAATGAATGTTCAATACAAAGGGGATGTATGGCTATCTCCATATCGTGGTGGATCCAACGAAATCCTATTAATTGTAGATGATACATTATTTAAAGAAATAAATGGGAAAGAAAAAACTAGACAGATTCTATCTTTTAATAAATCTATTGGGAATCTTAATTTAGTCAATCAAGGGAAAGCACCAGAATTAAGTAAGGAAATAGATAAAGTGAATACGGCTTTAGGCACTGAGGACAGGGGAGCCGTTAATTTTGTAAATATTACAGAAAAGTAAAAAATCACGTCTATATGGGTAAAAACTGGTCACCATCAAGTTAAGCAAAATAAATACAACAAAACGAAAAATCTCACTTCTTATCTGAAAAAAGATGAAAAGTGAGATTTTTTGCTTAGCGAGGTAATGTTCCAAAACGCTGATGGTACTACATGCCGATCAAGCTAAGAATGGATTTTCTATGAAATTCCATTTTCGTTGCTGTACCCTTATTACCATTTCGGTTCCGTTACTATACAAACCCAAATTTGTTCCTCATCTTAAAGTGGAACAAATTTATTACTTAAATTGTCTATTAGATGTGATCTTAAAAACTTAGTGCCAAAGCTTGATACATTGAATCTGGTTTGACATCTATTTTAAGTACTGCAAAATACGAAAGGACTGATTATCTTGAAAAGTACAAGGATGTTAAAAATAGGTGTGTGTTGGAATACTAAGTTTAAGTCTTGCAAGTGTAAAACTTTTTACAGGTAAACCATTTTAGGTGGGAGTAAAAGAAAAAGTAAAAGTAAAAAAACAAAACATGCAAATCTAAGAACTCACCATTACAAGTATAAGATATAGTACAAAGAGATAAGGAACAGTTCACTATTCTCTTGCTTTTAGGGGCAGTATTATTATAAAGGATAGAGATGAAAATAGTTTGTTCAAAAATTAATCTAAGTTTTATAACCTATGAATTGGGAAATATTTACTACTTACGATTAGTAAACTGTTTAAATATAAGTATATTTCTGAAGGTGACTTCAATAAATTTAAGTAAATCAACAGGAGAATTGAAAGGTAGGAGAAAGTAGCATGTCAGAAAATTATCGTTCTCGAGAGGAGCGACGACAAGTTAAAAAGAAAAAACAGCCAGCTGCTAAAAAACAAAAACCAAAAGGTAAAACATCATTTTTTCGTAAGTTTTTAATTAGTTGTTTATTACTTGGTATTGTAGGGTTAGTCGCAGGTGTTGCTACTTTTTTCGTTATGATCAAGGATGCGCCAAAACTTGAGAAAACTAAACTTGTTAATCCGTTATCCTCAAAAATATATGATAAAGATGGGAAATTGATATATGAGTATGGGAAAGAAAAACGAACAAATATTAAGTATGATCAAATTCCTAAATTAGTAGAAAATGCATTTTTAGCGGCAGAAGATGCACGTTTTTATGAGCATAGAGGCGTAGACTTTAAAGGCACTGCACGTGCAGTTTTAGTCAGCCTAAAAGGGGATTACGGCTCTCAAGGTGGAAGTACGATTACGCAGCAAGTTATTAAAAATTACTTCTTATCGATGGAAAAAACGTCAAAGCGAAAGGCGCAAGAAATATATTTAGCGTATAAGCTAGAACAACAGTATTCAAAACATGAAATTTTAGAAATGTATTTAAATAAAGTTTACTTAGGCAACCGTTCATACGGAATCGCAACAGCAGTACAAAATTACTATGGTAAGGAATTAAAAGATTTAACACTACCAGAAGTTGCGATGCTTGCGGGTTTAATGAAAGCGCCTAATAACTATGATCCAACGAAAGAACAAAATATTCAAAAGGCAACAGAAAGAAGAAATGTTGTACTTGAATTAATGAATCGACATGGTTATATTACAAAAAAAGAAATGGAAGAAGCATCAAAAGTTCCAGTAACAGAAGGGCTTAAGACAGCAACTGAACAACAAGAAATGCCATATCCTGCGTTTATGGATGCGGTTGTGAAAGAAGTTGAAAAAGAGTTGCCAGATGCTAATATTGGATCTGACGGTTTAGAAATTTATACAACATTAGACCCAAAGGCACAGGATTTTGCGGACAAGCTTTTAAATAAAAATATTATTAATTATCCAAATGAGAAATTCCAAGGGGCTTTCACATTTATGGATACGAAAACAGGAGAAGTTCGTGCAATTGGTAGCGGACGTGGTGAAAACAAAGCTGTATTTAAAGGACATAATATAGCTATCGAATTAAATCGCTCAGCAGGTTCAACGATGAAACCAATTTTTGATTACGCTCCTGCAATTGAATATTTAAAATGGGCTACTTACCATCAAATTGATGACTCTCCATTTAAGTATTCAACAGGACAAGAAGTTAGAAATGCAGATAGAAAGCATTTAGGACCAATTACAATGCGAGATGCATTGAAAACCTCACGAAATATCCCGGCTATTAAAACTGCAAAAGAAGTAGGAATTAATAAATCAAAAGCTTTCTCTGAAAAGCTAGGTATTAAATTTAATGTAGCACCGACGGAATCAACAGCGATTGGTACAAATGAAGCGTCACCGACTGAAATTGCAGGTGCTTATGCGGCATTTGGTAATGATGGTAATTATACGAAGCCGCATTTTGTTAAGAAAGTCGTTTATCCAGATGGTAAATCAAAAAGCTTTGAGCAAAAGCCAAAACGAGTTATGAAGGATTCTACAGCATATATGATTACTGATATGCTTCGTACTTTTGTTTCATCTGGATTGGGTACAGCAGCTAATATAGGTTCTTTGGATGTAGCGGGTAAAACAGGGACTACAAACTATTCTTTAGAACAAATAGCACAATATAATCTACCAGAAAGTGCAACTCGTGATAGTTGGTTTGCTGGTTATACACCACAATATACGATGGCAGTATGGACTGGATATACAAAAGATAGTAAAGACGATTATATTAGTAGTAAAAATACGAAAATTGCTCAATTGATATTTAAAGAAATGATGAGCAATTTCGCTACAGATAAGTCACAATTTAAAATGCCGAACAGTGTAGTTCAAGAAGGTAGCGAATTACGTATTAAAGGTGAGAAGCGTGATTCTTCTCCAAATACGAAAATACCAAATACGACTGAACAGCATAGTAATAATAATCAAAATAAGCAAAAAGAAAAGCAAAAGAAACAAGAGGAATTAAAGAAACCAGAAGAGCAAAATGAGCCAAACAGTGGTAGTGAAGAAGGAAATACAAAGCTACCAAACAATGGTAGTGGTCAAGGAAATACAACACCGCCAAACAATGGTAGTGGTCAAGGAAATACAACACCGCCAAACAATGGTAGTGGTCAAGGAAATACAACACCGCCAAACAATGGTAGTGGTCAAGGAAATACAACGCCACCAAACAATGGTAGTGGTCAAGGAAATACAACACCACCAAACAATGGTAATGGCGAAGGAAATACAACGCCGCCAAACAATGGGGATGGCCATGGAACGCCAAAGCAACCAAGTAATGATGAGAATACAGGAGAGGGTTCAGCCGATAATGGATAATAAGTAATATGAAGAAATCGTTGGTTTTATTTTTAAAATAACGTTTGATCAAAAATACCTTACAAACCCATATTTTAAAATAAACAAAAAACCCCAATATTTGATTTTTAGAAATCAAATATTGGGGTTTTTTATATGAATTGAATACATAATGGCGTTGAAAAGAAGGAGTAAAAGGGAATTCTAATAAACAGAGAATCGTTCCATTGGCTGAGAGAGCGAATGCTAGAACTCTTTGAAGGTAGTCTTGGAGCTTTGCTTTTGATAGGGTAAGATAGTTGAGTAGAAAGCAACGGTTAGGTTCTCGTTATCGAACTATAGTTATATGACTTATTGAGTCTATTTACCTTGAGGAAATATAGAAGGCTCCTATCGCATCCATTTGATGGAGATCTTTCAGGTCGAAGTAACCTAAATCACGTATACATAAATGATTTGGTTTTACCGTTTGTAAACAAGTGGAACCATAGGTTCGATTATTTTGTTTACCGGTCCCTAAATGAATATGTAGGAATTGTCCACTTAGAAGATCGTATTCTAATTGAATCTTTACGCCAGCTGTATGGCTACCTCCTCCAGATCCTTGATAAGCTAAAGCGAATATATCTGGAAGTTGAAAGTTCGTGGAATCCAAGATTCATATACGTTGAAACTGATTAGTATAGCGATGAAGAAAGCGCTGAGAAGCAAATAGCTTTTGGATAAGCAAGGAAGAGAATATATGTTGAAGGAGCTTGACAGCTGAAGGATTAAATCGTTGATTGAGCCCCTCAGGGGTCATCAAAACCCCTGTCGAAGACTCTAAATTACTACATAATTGTGTTAATGAAGTACTCGCGACTTTTTGACTTAGCCATACACACAGAGTTATTAATTCTTGAGCACGATATTTACTGGTCCGTTTCACAAACCCAACCTCTTTCGCAACTTCTTGAAGAGCTAGAGGAGATAAACAGTGTTGTAGTTCTTTGGAAAAGAGGTTAAATTCATCTAAAAGTGAAAAATTCATAAAAAAGCACCATCCTTTCCTATTATAAAAAAATAAGGTAATTGATTCGACTGAGCTTATTTATTAATAGTATCTTATACTAAGTTCAGCTTACGTTCTTCAAAAATTCGTTTTGCCACAAAGATTGCATTAAGGACTCGTGGAAAGCCAGTGTAAGGGATGCAGTGCATAATTGCTTCGACTATCTCATCTGTTGAGAGACCAACATTAAGTGCCGCATTAATATGGACATTAAGTTGTGGTTCACAGCCACCCTGTGTAGTTAATGATGCGATTGTAACCAATTGACGTTGTTTGATATCTAGTCCTTCTCGAGGATAGATATCACCAAAGGCGAATTCAACAACATATTTACCGAGATCAGGAGCAATATCTTTTAGTGAATCTATAACAAGTTGCCCACCTTCTCCATCTACTTCCATTAGTTTTTGCCAGCCACGCTGATAACGTTCATTATTCATTGCATTTGCCTCCTAAGAATTTATAAATTTTAATTTTTTAATCATTTAGTATGTCTATGTTGCGTAGTATCAATTGATTAAAAAGTAACTCTTGATTAAACGTTACACCCTCGAGTGCACTCTAAAGCAACCCCTTTTCTTTGTGTTATAATGAATTTTATGGAAAATATATTTACTATTAAGCAAATTTCAAAAATAACAGGACTTACTGTGCACACTTTGCGTTACTACGAAAAAATTGGATTACTTAATGAGGTGAGCCGAGATATCAATGGTTATCGTCAATATTCGGAAGCCGATATTTCTTGGATCAATTTCTTAATCCGTTTAAGAGTAACAGGAATGTCAGTCACAGACATGAAACTTTTTTCTGATTTACGAAGTCAAGGTGAACCTACAATAAGTGCTAGACGAGAATTGTTAGAAATACATCAAAACAAAGTCCTTAAAGAAATTAAAGAGTTGAAGGATAATCTGATGAAAATTGAAGAAAAAATTGATTACTATAAGAGGATGGAGGAATATAGGAAATAACCATTTTACATTATCATTCGTGTCAAAAGTTTAGGAAAGTACCTACTGAAAAAACACCATTCTTTCGAAAGGATGGTGTTTTTTTGTTTTAGAGGTATTAATTTTTTTTAGCTTGATGGGCATGTGGCGTGCCTCTCTGTTAAAAGAAGTATAAGATGGCCGTTTTGGTCAACTTATGCTTCTTTTAGTTTACGGCCAACTTATGCTTCCAGGATTTAAAGAATATTTTTAATGTCGCCTTTAAATAAAGTCGCGACTTTTAGGGATAGCATCACATCATCATCAATCTAAGAATAGCAAATACCCCAAAACGAAAAAAATGTACATTTTTTTCGTTTTGGGGCGTTATAAAACCCTTAAGTTGATAGGCATATGGCGACTCATTTCTAGAATTGTTTTCATGTGTCAATGATAGAAATATATTTTTAATTATGGCTACTTTTCAACTAGTACGATATCATCAAGATAGGCATCACCGATTACATATCCATTAATTTGTAAGAAGAATGAATATGGATTATTAGTATTTAGAGTAGTAAATTCAACCGATTTTTGTTCATACTGTGTGGAAGTAAACTTCATATAAAGTGTGTCTTTTCCCCCAGGAGATTGTGCTCCTACAAATAAGGTTTTTTCAGGACCCGATACTTTTCCAGATGCGGACATGATGTATGTAGTATTAGGCTTCAAAGTTACGTCTCCCTTAAGATGACCGATTCCTGAACTAAAATGAAGTCCTTTAGAATTATTTACTCCTGCATGCTCTTCAATATTGTAATTTAAAGAGCCATATGATGGTTTAAAAGGTTCTAAACTTGAATTGTGGTCAAAATCAATATTAAAAATATAAGATTTCTCCTTTTCCTTTAATTGTACATTATCAAACTTAGCCCTCCCATTTGCTGTAGAAGCAAGTTTGACAGCAAAGTTTGACACATCTTCCCCTGTTTTAAACTTCATCTCATGATGTTCCGGTCTAAATCCTGTATACTGCTTCTTTGTTAATGGAACGATTTCTTGATTGGCATTCAGATTACCTACTGTTACTTCTGATGGAGAAACTATACTTCCCGCTATATCAAATGTTAATGTATATTCTGTATTCGGCTTTACAGTAACAAGCTGATAGGCTGTGTCTGCATGTATTAATTTGAGATAATGATTGCCTGGTTCAGAAGTGCCGATATTCTCGGTAGAATAATTAGGATTAGATAAAATCCAGTTATTTAGCCCATCCTCAAAGTCTCCATTCCTAACTTGTTCATTTGCAGATGAACTATCTGCTGATACAATACCTGAAAAACCTATACTGGCACTTAATACAATTGCTGTAGACAATACTCCGATACCGCTTTTTTTAAACAATTTCTTCATTTCCTTTGGTCATATTAATATTTGCTTTTTCACATTTCTATATATATTTGGATAAACCTGCCAAAGAACAACTTTATTAAAAAATATTTATGTATCCGAGATTTAGGTTATTTTAATTTGAAAGATCTTCAACATATACAAGGACACCTCGCTCAAATTGAACGGGTAAAGAAAGCATATCAAGAGAGCACAGTGACCTATTAACTAACGGAAGTGTCAGTTCCACTTGCTCGTTTATTAAGGTTATTCGTATCAATTTGACCAAACATTATTCCAAAGCTACATGAATAAAACACACGGCAAGCTTATGGGTTAATAATTAACTCACGGCCAATTTATGCTTCCAATTCCGTTGAATAATTAGATAATCACCTACAAAAATAAGTGTTTTCTGGCCAACTTATGCTTCCAACTGCGGCCAACTTATAGGTAAAGTGAGACTCTCTATGGAATATTAATTTTAATTTATACTTTGTATTCATTTTTTGTCAGCGATGGTAGTGAAGTAACATTTTATGTATGTCGAACAATTAAGATGGCTTCCTGCCATCCCTTGTCCGAGGCCAATTCATCTCCCACCTACTCACTTCGCGTTCCTTGAGGAAGGAGTCTTCTTGGCTAAAATGATAAAATTTTATATTTTTGCATCAAAACCGGAAAAACACCCATTTATCAATTTATTTCTATTTTTTAATCTTTACAAAAGAACCAGATTAACTCCATACCACCTACAGATTTCTACTTTATGCTAAATCTCTAGGAGGTTATAAACATGAATTTTATCAAACGATCATTTTTAAGTTTAAAATTAAGAAAAGGAAAGGCACTTATATTACTTGCTATTTTTCTAGTTGTAATTAATTTAGTGTTTGCTGGATTTACAATTAACAGTGCATCAAGTAAAGCCACCGATTCGGCCAGACAACAATTAGGAGCAAATGTTAATTTAATAATAGATATAAATAAATATATAAACAGTGATCAAAATACTGGTGGAGCAGGAATGGTACCTGCTATCTAAGTGAAAGAAGCTGATAAATTAAAGAACTCTAAGTATTTAGCTCACTATAATTATCTAAAAAGTGCTAATGCTGAGCTGAAAGAGCTCCATTATGTCGAATCACTTGGAGGAGCTCAATCATTTGGCCCAAATAATAATTTAAATTTCACTTTACAGGGTGTTAGAGATTTTTCTTTATTAGAAGCTGCTCAAGACAAAAAATTAAAACTAGTTGAAGGAAAGGGAATTACGCCAAAAACAGTAGGGAAAAACGTTGCTATGATTGAAAAAAGACTAGCTGAAAAAAACAATTTAAAAGTGGGTGATAAACTGCAAATAGGTGAAGTAATGGATCAGGAACTTACCACGAAAGAGCTAGAAATTATAGGTATATATGAGTCAAAAGAAGAGGCCTCATCTTTTGGAGGACAATCTTTTTCTTTATTAGAGCCTGCTAATCAAATATATGTACCGTATTCATTAAAGGACCCTAAGGATATTGATGCATTTAAGGAGGAAGCAAAAAAATTAGGATTACCAGATTACTATGAATTGGATGCACAAGATAGGGTATATAAACAAATGATTGGTCCAATCGAAAATATTGCATCTTTTTCGAAAATGATTGTAATTATTGCCTCCATTGCAGGTGCAACTATTTTAGGATTAATTATTATGTTATCTATTAAGGAACGTAGGAAAGAAATGGGAATTTTGCTATCTATAGGCGAGAAAAGGTGGAAGTTAATGGGCCAATTACTAGTTGAGATAGTATGTATTGTTATATTAGCATTTGGTTTATCTTTATCAACAGGAGAGAAAATATCTCAAAAAATCGGTGATAATCTGCTATCTAGTGAAATAGCAAAGAATGAAGATAGACCAGAAGACCCTATAGCACTACTTAGTGGTAATCCTACTGCAGAAGTAGATCGAGTAGATAATATTGATGTAAGTATTTCAACTGAAGATTTAGGAAAAATAGGGGGAATTGGATTAGGGATCGCTATCCTGGCAACGATTCTTCCAGCATTATCAATTCTTCGTTTAAATCCAAAACAAATCCTTTTAAAAGATGAATAAGGAGGCCCGGTATGGAGACAATTTTACAATTTAAAAACTTAAATTATTATTATGAAAGTAACGGAAAGAAAGTAACGATACTAGATAATGTTGATTTTTCTTTTCAAACAGGGCATTTCTACACCATTTTAGGACCATCTGGATCTGGTAAAACCACAACGCTTAGCTTAGGGTGTGGGCTGGATATACCTAAAAATGGGTATGTACTGTATAAAGGAAATGATATTCGAAAAATTGGTTTGGATCAATACCGTAATCAATATGTGTCTGTAATTTTCCAATCCTATAATTTAATTACCTATATGACGGCTCTTCAGAATGTACTAACGGCAATGGAAATTACAGGTGTGAAGGCACAGAATAAAAAAGCAAGGGCATTAGAATTATTAGAGAAAGTAGGACTCACAGAAATAGAAGCGAAACGAAATGTCTTGCAACTAAGTGGTGGACAACAACAACGTGTAGCAATTGCTCGAGCGCTATCTTGCAATGTGGATTTACTGATTGCTGATGAGCCTACAGGAAACCTTGATGAAGAAACAGCAAATGACATTATTGATTTGTTCCAGGAGCTCGCTCGTCAAGAAAATAAATGTGTAATTGTTGTGACGCATTCACAAGAAGTTGCAAAAAAATCGGATCGAGCAGTTTATTTGAGCAAGAAGAATTTAATAGTAAAAGATATTGACACTCCCACCCCTAAAGGTACAAGCTGACAAACGTCAGTGGGATTCTTGCTATCAAAGGTGAAGTCTATTTCTGATATCGCTGACGTGCAAGATTGCGGTGTGCCATCACCATTCTCACGACAGACCGTATAGGTTCGTGAGCTACGGTACTATAAACCATACCGTACAGATCGTTGCGTGTTCATATGTTTTAGCGTCTTGTTCTTGACGACACATATCATTTTAAAGACTTGTGCTTGTCTATCGTTCAAGTATAACCAAAACACAACTGTTTTTCTATGAAAAAACGATACTTTCATCCCATGCCTAAAGGCGGAATAAAGTCCGATATGGGCTTTCCCACATCGTGAAATCTGTAATAGATAAGTTTGGGCTAATGTAAAAGCTGCATTTAAGAAACGCATTAAAGATACAAGAGGAGTATGTATGAAAAAGCAAAAAGAAAAGAAAAAGCCCTATATACCTCTCCGATTAAACGTTTTATTTCTTTGTATATTTTTATTGTTTTCAGCTATTATTGTCCGGATAGGAATTTTACAAATTGTTGATGGAGAGACTTACAAAAGTGAAGTGAAAAAAAATAACAATGAAACAATAGGACTTTCAGTACCTCGTGGGAAGATTTTTGATCGAGAAGGGAAATCAGTCGTGGATAATCGCCCGCTTCGTTCTATTACGTATACAAGGTTAAAGGGGATAAAAATTGAGGATATGCTAAAAACAGCGAAAGATCTAGCAAATGTACTTGAAATTCCGGACGAAGACATAAATAAGTTAACTGAGATAGATAAAAAAGATTTTTGGATGCAATTAAATAAGGAGCAAGCCAAAGAAAAAGTTACTAAACAAGATGAAGAAAATCTGAGAAAGAAGAGCATAGAAGGGAAAGAGTTAGACAAGAAAATTGAAGAGTTAAGACGAAATCGTATTACAGAAGAAGAATTAGCAGAATTAACGCTGCAAGATTTAAAAGTGTTAGCGATTAAAAGTAAGATGAGTTCTGGTTATCAAATGACCCCTCAAATTATTAAAAGCGATGCGACAGAACAGGAGTATGCACGGATAAGCGAAAACCTAGCAGATTTTCCAGGTGTGGACGCAACAGTTGACTGGGAGCGTAATTATGTAAATGGTGATTTATTCCGTTCTGTATTAGGGAATATAACAAGCAGGGAAGAAGGATTGCCTAAAGAACACTTAGATTCGTATTTAGTGCGTGGATACAATCGTAATGATCGGGTTGGAAAAAGCTATATTGAACAAAGATATGAAGATGTATTACATGGTAAAAAAGAAGAAGTGACAAATATTACTGATAAATTTGGAGATATAATCAAAACAGAAACAGTGTTGAAAGGGAAAAGTGGTAATGATTTAATATTAACAATTGATATGGAATTGCAAAAGAAGGTGGAAGAAAGTATTGAGAAAAATTTAAGAGACTTTAAAGGTTCGGAACCATTATTGGATCGTGCTTTTGTTGTTATGATGAACCCTAAAACGGGACAAATTTTATCTATGGCTGGAAAAAAATTAGTTGAAAAAGATGGGGGGACAGAACTGGAAGACTTTGCCTTGGGTAACATCGTAACTTCTTATGAGTTAGGTTCAGCTGTAAAAGGTGCTACCTTATTAACTGGATACCAAACAGGAGCTATAAAGCCAGGAGATACATTTTATGATGCACCTATGAACTTTAAAGGTACACAAGCTAAAAAGTCATGGAATGTATCTGGTTTTGGGAATATTAATGATTTAAGAGCTTTACAAGTATCTTCTAATGTATATATGTTCCATACAGCTTTACAAATTGCTGGGGTTAATTATGTACCAAATGGTTCATTAGATATTAAACAAACAGCATTTGACACAATGCGTTATTATTTTAAACAATTTGGTTTAGGAGTTCCAACAGGAATTGATTTACCAAATGAAATAACGGGACAAACGAGACAGAAAGATACCAAGCCTGGATTTTTACTGGATTTTTCCATTGGGCAGTATGATACGTACACACCAATGCAATTGGCACAATATGTTTCAACGATTGCAAATGGTGGATATCGAATGAAGCCTCAAATTGTACAAGAGATTCGAGAACAAACAACAAAAGCCGAAGACATTGGTAAAGTTGTACAATCTTTAGAACCTGTTGTGTTAAATAGAGTTGATATGGAGAAAGAATATATCGAGCGAGTAAAAGAGGGGTTTAGATTGGTATTTCAAGAAGGTGATGGAACTGGTGTAAGGCATTTTAAGAATGCCCCATATAAGCCAGCAGGTAAGACAGGAACAGCCCAAACAGTATATGGTGGGGATAATGAAATTGGAAGAAATGCAGAAGGTGAGCGTATTGAGTGTTACAATATAACACTAGTCGGATATGCTCCATACGATAATCCAGAAGTAGCTTTTTCTGTAGTGGTCCCATGGGTTAATGATGATAAAAGTGGTATTAACTCATTAATTGGAAAAGATATTTTAGACGCATATTTTGATTTGAAAAAGCAACGTATAAATGGTGAAAGTAGCAATGCCGATATTCCTAATCAGAAACAGTAAAATTGTTGCATATTTCTAACTAGTAAAGATAGGGGCATGTATGGTGACCCCCATTAGGCTAAAACGTATAAAAAGACACTATCTAAAGTGTCTTTTTATACGTTGACATGCTATTTAAGAAAATGTAGTGAATAATCATAATTAATTAGAAGCTTCTCTATTAATCTCTATATATATAGATTGAAAATTTACGAAAAAACTTTAGATAAAATTTCTTTTAAGGCGTTTTTACAAACATTTACACCAACGTAGGAAGTAGTGAGGTTCTTCTTCTCCCGACATATACACCAGGAACTGCAATTAGCAGTGAACTTTCTTCAACTAAACCTAAATTATTCAACGAAAGTTTATTTTTGAGTTATTTTTTTGTTATTCTACTTTTTTCAGCACTCTGCTAGGGGTACCGCCACATCGCTATCAAGCTAAGGTTTTAATATATCCCCTAAATGAATATTTTCTTTTTCTACAGGTAGTTACTTTGAAAAGTCAGCTTATTTTTTCGTTTTGATGGCTTTTATTTTTCTTAAACCGATGGATATGGAGTCCCCCCTTAGGTTAAATAAATTTCGGCTTAGAAACAAGTGACTTTAACAATGTTCGGAGTGTTTCATGCATCACAATGTCATTTGTTTTGTATCGCAAGAAGAAAAATTACAATACAAAAGAGCCGGAATTCACCCTGTTCGGAGTAAATCGAAACTTTAATAATTAAAGGACGAAAAAAGAAGCATAGAAGTGAAAAACTTCTGTGTTTCTTTTTGATTAATATATTTATTGGAAAAGTATTTTCACAGATGCTTCTGCTATCTCTATTATAGAAGCTATTTTGAATGTAAGAGATTTGTAAGGAATGGATAAGAAAAAAGAAATTTTTATTGTGTAGGATAAAAATATAAAGAAGCGTGAAAGGGGAATTAGATAAGATATATTTATGTGAAAAACATACTAGTAATAAGAGTGTTCTAAGGAAAAGAAGTAATTTCTGGGGTAACATACTTGTAAACAAAGAGGGATTCACCGTTTGTTAGGGCAAAAATAATCATTATGAAGATAATTATGAATTCCATGTTGCCCTTTTGTCATTGGTGGAGATGATAGCTGTGTAGTTAATACGAAACAACAAGCAACCATACTCTATGAATAGAGGAGAGGAATGCCTTGTGAAAACACGTAGTCAAATTACATTTAGCACTCAACGAGATCGTAATTCCGTCAAACAAGCAATGGAGGTATCGCCAGCGTGACGAAGACGTTCACCGCAACGGTTGTACTTCAATTAGCTGCAGAGAACCGCCTTAATCTAGACGATTCCATCGAAAAAATGGTTGCCTGGTGTCATTCAAGGAAACGGATATGATGCTAAACAGATTACTATCCAGCAGATATTGAACCACTTGAATTGTCGAATACATTTCTACCTGGTAATTCAAGCGTTATTCCAGGCACCAACCATGCCCGTGGATATTTCCAACCAGACGGAGCAAGTGAGCTAAAAGACGTTACTGATTATAACCCAAGTATAGGTAGCTCGGCTGGAGATATGATTTCTACTGCTGACGACTTAAACAAATTCTTCTCTTACTTACTCAGTGGTAAATTACTGAAGGAACAGCAATTAAAACAAATGCTTACTACAGTTCCTACAGGAAGTGCTGAACTCGGCGGATATGGTCTTGGAATCTATGAAACTAAGCTTCCAAACGGTGTCTCGAAATGGGGACACTTAGGTGGCATTCTAGGGTTTAGTACTTTTGCTGGAGGTACACTTGGAGGTAATCATACGTTAGCAGTCAATTTGAACAGCTGATAATCCTGATCCTTTTAAAAATATTTTACTTGCTGAATTTAGCAAGTAGGCAAAAAGGAAAACAGGATAAATTTTGTCATAGTTTTTATATTTAAAAATATATCTTTCACATATTGGAGGGTAAAACATGAATAAAAAAAAGAAAATACAAAAATCAGCACTTTCCGTTACCCTACTCTTTTCTTTAGGCATTTCATCTTTCCCGCTTACAACAGCTATTCACGCAGATACACGTGAGGAACAATCTGCAGAAAAGAAACTAGTCTCTTTAACGGAGCGTACATCATTATTTTTTGAATATCTCCAGCAAGGTAAGTATGCAGAGGCACTCCAGTTGACGTCTGCTGCTTTTCAATCCAAGTTTACAGCAAACACATTACAAAATTGGTGGACACAAAGTGGGATAAAAATCATGGGAACACCTGTAATAAAAGAACGAAACTTGGTCCATCAGACGGTGGAAATTCCAGGAGCTACCCAAGGAACTACCATACCGCTACTCATTAAATTCACACCTGGCGGGAAAGTAGATGAAGTTGGGGAAAGGCCGCCTCAGGAATCTTACATTCCGCATCCTAGCTATGACCAACCTGCTTCCTATCAAGAACGTGAAATCGTCATTGGAAATTCTACTTATCCGTTACCAGCCACATTAACGGTTCCGAAACATAAGCCTGGTAAAAAGGTACCCGTCGTTGTTCTTGTTCATGGTGCTGGCATCCATGATCGCGATGCTACCTATTTGGGAACAAAAATCTTACGAGACCTTGCGGTGGGCCTTTCATCCAACGGAATTGCAGTGTTGCGCTATGAAAAACGTACCTTAGAACATGCATTAAAGATGAGTGCAGAACCTGTTACGTTAGACCGTGATACTACAGATGATGCCATATATGCAGCAAAGTCAGCAGCGCAGCAGGAAGGCATTGATTCAAATAATATTTTCATTCTCGGACATAGCCAAGGAGCTGGCACAATGCCGCGTATACTGAGCAAAGCGCCTTCCTCACTAGTTCGAGGAAGTATCTTACTCGCACCACCTGCACGCCCTTTGACTGACACTGCCATTGATGTGAGTCAATACCTTGGGGCGCCAAAGGAAGTAATCGATGAACTAAAAAGACAGTTCGCTTTTATCCTGGATCCTACTTTCAATCCTGACCATCCGCCAGCTGGCTACAATTTTCCGTTTCCGTCTCCTCATTTTATGTATGATGTTACTAGGTGGCGTCCAGTTGAGGAGGCAAAATCACGAAAAGAGCCTTTACTGATTCTGCAAGGGGCACGCGATTATCAAGTAACAGTAAAAGATGAATATACAAAATGGCAGAAAGGACTTTCAAACCGCGGGAATGTTCAGTTCAAAGAATACCCGAAATTGAATCATTTCTTCACGGAGGGTGACGGGGAATTGAGTCTTCCAAGTGAGTACGAAATCCCTGCAAATGTTCCCGAGTACGTCATCCAGGACATTATTACATGGGTCAATGAGACAAAAAAATAAGAAAACATCAAAAGCCTTCATGCAATCATCATTGCGTGAAGGCTTTTTTGAAACTAGTGATTTCATCCAAGTGATTCAGACATATCTATTATTTTCGTTATCATTTTATCTAATATTTGCCTTGTTACCCTTATAGGGGTAGCGTCACATCGCTATCAAGCTAACAAAACAAGAGTCACTTTTGTTATAAGATATTTTTGACTTATGTTTCATTTATTATATTTTTAAAATATAGTTTCATATCCTTAGCTTCGAATTCATTTATTTCAAGGGGGGAGCGCAATCATCACATTTAGTATTTATACTTTGCATTGAATGCTTTTATTTTGCATCGACAACATCCATAAATTTAAGAGTAATCCTGTTATAAAAAGCATCTGTACATAATATAGAACAATTCAATGGATCAATATCAGTCACGGTCATGTAGTTAGTAAGCAGATAGCCATCTTCGTAATATGTAATCAACACCTCTTCTTCAGATAGTAATGAGCATAATAACATGTTCTCGATAAGTTCTTTTTCTTCAGAAGTTAAGAGTGGACGTGCTACTTTATTTTTTTCCTTAATAATCTCACGTATACCGTCAAATTGTTCTGTCATTGCAGCAAACGGCGTCCATTTCACCATTCCTCTTCCCTTTGGCATATTAGCGTTGTTCATGATTTGTGTCCTCCTAACAATGTGTTTCTGTATCTTGCTGTAGCACTATTTGTATAAGAAATTCCTCTTAATATGCTGTTCTTACCAAACTTAGTGCGTATTTCATCCATTACCTTCGTTAATTTCATTTCTTTTTCTCGTTGTATTACATTGTCAAAAAGAGATATTTGTTCTTCACCTTCATTGATTAAGTTGGTTAAAGAAACATTGATAGATCTAATTGGTTCCCCGGTATAAAACTTATGTAAAAAATATGTACAAATATGATAGATATCCATTGTTAAATTAGTTGGTCGGTTCATAGTGTGAGTTTTTCTGAAACCACCAGCGTAATTTTTACTGTAACCAATGGAAAAATGGATTGTTTGAGCTAGTTTGTTTTGTCTTCTCATTCGATAACAAACTTCCTCGATATGTTCCAGTAGGATGATCGGGAATTCCTCTATCGTGTAATCACGCATGAGTATTTGACTTTTACCAATAGATGTTGTTGCGGGTATGTATTTTTCTGCAATGCGGCTAAAATCAATGCCGTTGCTATGTAAGTGTAATTCTTCACCAATAACCCCAAAGCTTTGTATTAAGTATTTGAGAGGATAAACAGCTAGGTCACCGATTGAATGTATTCCTTTTCGGTTTAACTTCGCTTCTGTTTTACCCGAAATCCCCCAAAACTTGCTAAGTGGTCGTATCGGCCATAATTTTATAGGGACATCTTCGTACTTCCAGTATGCTATACAATCTTTCGTTTTCTTCGCTTCCACATCTAATGCCACTTTGCTCATTAAAGGATTAGGTCCAATCCCAATCGTGCATTCAATTCTTGTTCTTTCATATATTTCACGTTTGAATTTTAATGCAAATTCATAGGGCTCATTCGCAAACAGATGAATGCTATTTGTAATATCCATAAAGAATTCATCGATGCTGTATTGATGGAAATCCTCAATCGGAACGTATTGTAGAGCTAATTTCGTTATGTAATTTGAGCATTTTATATAAGTTCCCATGATTGGGTTTACCACAAGAATGTCTTTACGCCGTGGTATTTCGTACAACCTTGCCATTTTTTTAACACCTAATGCCTTTAATGGTGGTGTTGCAGCCAAAACAATGGAGCCACTCCTGTTAACATCTCCTACTACAGCTAATTTAGTATGCAGTGGGTCTAAGCCCATCTTGATACAGGACACGCTTGCATAAAAGCTGCGAAGATCTACACATAAAACAATTCGATTTGGCAAAATTGAGTAGTCATACACCGTTATGCCTCCTTAAATAAGAACGTCTGTTCTTATTATATACGAATGTGTGTTCTGTTATAAAGGTTTTTTTATAAAAAAATAAAACTGATTCTAGTTAGCCAGTTTTTACATATCCCAAAAGTCGGTGGATTTAACGTTGGGTTGTATTTGTCTAATAACTTTTAAAAATTTTTTATTACGTATTTTAATTTGTGTTCCAGTTTTTCTTGCCCATATTAATGAATTACTACATATAAACTCCAGATAAGCCCTAATATCTTTAGATAATCTACTGAATATCTTCATATAAACTCCAGATAGCGTATATACAATAACAACTATCAAGGAGGTTAGGAAAAATGAATTTTATAAAACGCGCAATTCTCAGTATGAAAAAAAGAATAGGAACATCATTAATTTTGATGGCGGTCTTTCTGATTGTTACAAACTTAGTGCTGGCAGGATTCACAATCCAAAATGCATCAAAAAAAGCAGCTGATGCAGCAAGAAAAAAACTGGGTGCTGATGTTACTTTAGGTCTTGATTTTGATAAATTAGGAAAACAAGCAAGGGAAACTGGAGAAGCGCCTAATCCGCCGCAGCTCAATACAAAAGAAACAGATCAATTAGCGAAGTCCAAGCATGTAAAAGACTATAATTATATAACCCATAATTTCGGAATTGCAGATGGATTTAAATTAGTAGGAGTTTCAGAAGGAGAAGGAGAAGGAGAAGGAAAAGGAAATGCTAGAGTGGCAACGGCGGGAGGATCAGGTTCGGGTACAGAAATAGATATGAATTCTTCTCTTATGATAGAAGGAGTTCGCAAGACTTTATTACAAGAAAGCTTTAAAAATGGAAAAAATAAAATCGTTGATGGAAAACCGATTACAGAAAAGATGCAAGATCAGAATGTAGCTTTAATGGAAAAACGATTAGCGGAACAAAACAATTTGAAAGTAGGAGATAAAGTTAAAGTTCAATCAGGGGATAAAAAGGAAACTCTTGAAATTGAAATTATCGGTATTTACGAAACGAATGAGCAACCAATGGGTCAAAATCCCCCTCCTATGATGAATCCAGCTAATAAACTATATATGCCTTACTCTACTTTAAAAAAATTAGAAGTAGATGAAGGTATGAGTAGTATTCAAGTTGTGTACTTATTGAACGACCCACAATACATTGATGCATTTAAAAAAGAAGCAAAAAAATCTGATATTGATTTTAATTATTTTAAGTTAGATGCACATGATTCATTGTACAAACAAATGATTGGTCCTATCGAAAATATCGCTTCTACTTCTCAAATGATTATCTATATGGTATCTATTGCAGGTGCGATTATCTTAGGATTAATCATTATGTTATCGATTAAAGCGCGTCGTAAGGAAATGGGGATTCTATTGTCCATTGGAGAGAAAAAATGGAAACTGATGGCGCAGTTCGTAGTAGAAGTAGTATGTATTGCTATTTTAGCATTTGGATTATCCATAACAACAGGAGCAAAAATTTCTCAATTCATAGGGAATAATTTACTTTCGAGTGAAATTGCTACAGCAAGCGAAGAAACAGATACCCCACAAAATGGTACTGTAATGATGTCTGGACCTGGTGGTACGCTACAAGACCAAAAAGAAGATCCAATTGATAAAATTGATGTAAGTGTAACAGGAGAAGATGTAGCGAAAATGGGGGGGATTGGACTAGCTATTGCTTTATTAGCAACGCTTCTTCCAGCATTATCTATTCTACGCTTAAATCCAAAACAAATCCTTTTAAAAGATGAATAAGGAGGCTCGACATGGAGACGATTTTACAATTTAAAAACTTAGATTATTACTATGAAAGTAACGGAAAAAAAGTAACGATACTAGATAATGTTAATTTTTCTTTTCAAAAAGGGCATTTCTACACGATTTTAGGGCCATCTGGATCTGGTAAAACCACAACTCTTAGCTTAGGCTGTGGTCTAGATATACCTAAAAATGGTTATGTACTGTTTAATGGCAAGGATATTCGAAAAATTGGCTTGGATCGATACCGTAATCAAAATGTATCCGTAATTTTCCAATCCTATAATTTGATTACCTATATGACTGCTCTTCAAAATGTACTAACGGCAATGGAAATTACAGGTGTGAAGGTACAGAATAAAAAAGCAAGAGCATTAGAATTATTAGAGAAGGTAGGACTCACAGAAGTAGAAGCGAAACGAAACGTCTTGCAACTAAGTGGCGGGCAACAACAGCGTGTAGCAATTGCTAGGGCACTATCTTGCAATGTTGATTTACTTATTGCGGATGAACCAACAGGAAACCTTGATGGAGAAACAGCAAAAGAGATTATTGAGTTGTTTCAAGAGCTTGCTCATCGAGAGAATAAATGTGTAATTGTTGTTACGCATTCACAAGAAGTTGCAAAAAAATCGGATCGAGCAGTGTATTTAAGTAAAAAGAAGTTAGTAGTAAACGAAATTAATAATAGCTAAGAAAAAAGCTACTTTTGTTCCTAATTAACATAATTTTCAATATTAAAATCTATAGATGTTAATATTTGTTATATAATATATTTTTCAAAGCATTACCCCTGTAGTTTCTATGATGAATCTGTAAGATAGTTTGTTTGTCCCGTATATTCACCTGAAAACAAAAAGAACTTGTAGAGATTCCTACAAGTTCTTTTTGTTTTAACGAATTCCTCGAAAGAATTCTCCTTCCTCAAGCGTGTGAAGGGCGTAGCCCAGCGGTAGGTGGGAGATGAATTTCGGCTTGGCGTAGCCAAAAGGCTTTGCTTTTTATTTTGCCTCTGATATAATCAGTCTTATAAAGTACAAAGGTTGGTATATCAATGAAATTAGATAGCAATAATCATTCAGTGTTCTTGTTATATTATCATCTTGTGTTGGTCGTAAAATACAGAAGAAATGTGTTTGATGATGATATGTCAGATTATGCAAAAGACATGTTTATCAGGTTATCCGAGAATTACAACATAACACTGGTAGAGTGGAATCATGATGTAGACCATGTTCATATTTTGTTCAAGGCACATCCGAATACAGAAATGACAAAATTCATCAATGCTTATAAGAGTGCAAGTTCTCGACTAATCAAGAGAGACTTTCCACAAGTGAAAAAGAAACTTTGGAAAGAGATGTTTTGGTCAAGAAATTTTTGCTTACTAACTACTGGTGGTTCGCCAATAGATGTAGTAAATAAATATATTGAAAACCAAGGTGAAAAGTGAGGTGAAATGATATGACAAAGCATAATAAAGCATATAAATTCCGTTTGTATCCAACAGAAGAACAAGCATATCTTATGCGTAAAACCTTCGGTTGTGTACGTTTCGTGTATAACAGAATGTTAGCTGAACGGAAAGAAGCGTACGAAAAATACAAAGATGATAAGGAACAACTAAAGAAACAAAAGCTTCCAACTCCTGCGAAATATAAAGCAGAATTTGAGTGGTTAAAAGAAGTTGATTCATTAGCTTTGGCAAATGCTCAACTACACTTGCAAACTGCCTATAAGAATTTCTTTAGTGGTCAAAATGACTTCCCAACATTCAAAAGTAAAAAAGACAGAAAGTCTTATACAACGAATGTAGTAAACGGAAATATTATGTTGCTTAATGGTTATATCAAATTGCCAAAACTGAAAATGGTACGTATCAAACAGCATAGAGAGATACCACAAGATTATATGATCAAGTCATGTACGATTTCTATGACACCTACTGGTAAATACTATGTGTCCATCTTGACTGAATACGAAAAAGAGATTGTACAAAAAGAAGTAGAAACAGTTGTTGGATTAGACTTTGCGATGGATGGATTATACGTTAGTTCTGAGGATGAGAAAGCCAATTATCCTAAGTTCTATCGTGAAATGTTAGATCGATTAGCAAAGGCACAACGAGTATTATCTAGAAGAACCAAAGGTTCTATTCGTCGGAATAAACAATGTATCCGTGTAGCTAAGTTACATGAAAAAGTAGCGAACCAACGTAAGAACTTCCTTCATCATAAGTCTAAAGAGTTAGCTACTCATTTTGATGTTGTAGCTATTGAAGACCTAAACATGAAAGGAATGTCACGAGCACTTCATTTTGGAAAAAGTGTTGCTGATAATGGGTGGGGTATGTTCACATCTTTCTTAGCTTATAAACTAAACGAACAAGGAAAACAACTTATGAAAATAGACAAATGGTTTCCTTCCACAAAAACATGTAGTAGTTGTGGAAATGTGAAAAATATGCCATTGTCTGAACGAGTATATTCTTGCATATGCGGTGTAAATCTCGATAGAGATTATAACGCAGCTATCAATATTAAAAATGAAGCAATACGCCTATTAGCGTTAGCATAAATAACAATAAAATATCCTTTGGAACAAGGGAGTTAGCTCGGCTGTCTTAGGACGAATTCGTTAGCTATCAAAAGTAACGACTAACCGAGAAGCCCCCACTTCAAACAGTCCGTTAGGACGTTAAGTGGCGGGTAGTTCACATAATACCCAAGAAGGAGTGGGTTGCAGTTATAGTAATACTCTATTTTTTGTATTTCTATAATAGATAATTTTTTTAAAAAACAGAATTATCTTGACAGTTATTGAATGGATTGATAAAGTTATAAAAAAATATTTCTTATCCAGAGAGGTGGAGGGACTGGCCTTATGAAACCTCAGCAACAGGTCTGCTTAAGTAGACACTGTGCTAATTCCAGCGGGTGATAATCCTGATAGATGAGAGCTTCCGTTTTTATTTGTCAGTAGCGCCCTCTTTTTTAGAGTGCGTTTTTGTTTTTTCTGGATAGTAACTAAAGGAGAGTAGAAATGGAGAACAAAAATGGGCGAGAATTTCAAAGGAAAATACAAGCACGTCATATAGTCATGCTATCACTTGGTGGGGTGATTGGAACTGGCTTATTCTTAAGCTCGGGTTACACTATTCAACAAGCTGGCCCGTTTGGAACAATTCTATCCTATCTGATTGGTGCGCTAGTGGTTTATCTAGTTATGCTATGTTTAGGAGAGCTTTCCGTACATATGCCTGAAACGGGCGCATTTCATAGTTATGCAGTTAAATACATTGGACCGGGTACAGGGTATACAGTAGCCTGGTTGTATTGGTTAACTTGGACTGTTGCTTTAGGTTCTGAATTTACAGCCGCAGGATTACTTATGAAGCGATGGTTTCCATCGGTTAATGTTTGGGTATGGAGTGCTCTTTTTGCCATTTTGATCTTTGTATTAAATGTCCTGACTGTTAAATTTTTCGCCGAATCCGAATTTTGGTTTTCATCGATAAAGGTTATAGCTATTGTGTTTTTTATTGTTTTAGGAGTAGCGGCAATGCTAGGGTTTCTTCCGATGACTCATTCAAAAGCAGCACCATTCTTTTCTAATTTTACAAGTGGAGGTTTATTTCCTCATGGTGCTACGGCCATTATGATGACCATGCTTGCGGTTAATTTTGCTTTTTCGGGAACAGAATTAATAGGCATTGCAGCTGGAGAAACAGCGAACCCGGAAAAAATGATACCGAAGGCCATTCGAACTACTCTGTGGAGATTAATCATCTTTTTTGTAGGAACGATTGTTGTTTTATCTGCGTTATTGCCTATTTCCGATGCAGGGGTATTAGAGAGCCCTTTTGTTGCAGTTCTAGAACGAATTGGGGTGCCATATTCAGCTGACATAATGAATTTCGTTATCTTAACAGCCATTTTATCTGCGGCAAACTCAGGCCTTTATGCCTCTTCTAGAATGCTTTGGTCGCTTGCTAATAAGAATACGATATCCCCGATTTTTGGGAAAATGACGAAGCAAGGTGTTCCAATCAACGCCGTCATTTTCAGCATGGTGGGTGGAGCGTTGGCTTTGCTCTCAAGTATTGTGGCACCAGATACTGTCTATATCGTACTTGTTTCCATTTCCGGTCTAGCAGTAGTTATAGTTTGGATGAGTATTAGTGCTTCCCAGTTCCTATTTCGCAGACAATTTTTGAAAGAAGGAAATTCTGAAAAGGACTTGATTTATCGCACACCACTATATCCATTAGTACCAATTGCTTCTTTTATCCTTTGTCTGGCATCGTGTATTGGAATTGCATTCGATCCAACACAGAGAATTGCCTTATATTGCGGCATACCGTTTATTTTATTTTGCTATGGAAGTTATTATCTAACAAAAAATCTAAAAAAGAGGGGCGTAGATTATGTCGAACAAAATCAACCCAATTGATGCTATTTTATCCCAACATTCCATTATGCTTCTTGACGGAGCATTAGCTACTGAATTGGAGGCGCATGGATGTAATTTGGACGATCCCCTTTGGTCGGCACGTGTGTTACTAGAAAATCCGGAACTAATCTATCAGGTTCATTCGGACTATTTTCGTGCTGGAGCGGACTGTGCCATAACAGCAAGCTATCAAGCTACTATTAGTGGTTTTTCCGCGCGTGGAATACAAGAACAGGAAGCTTTGGAATTAATTAAGAAAACGGTGTTACTTGCAAGAAGGGCAAGAGATGATTTTTGGAAGGAAAATACGCAAACGAATAGGCCTAAACCATTGGTTGTTGCATCAGTTGGACCGTACGGGGCTTACCTTGCAGATGGTTCAGAGTATGTAGGCAACTATGGTGTGACAGATAAAACATTAGCAGACTTTCACCGTTCGAGAATGTCTGCGTTAATCGAAGCAGGTGCAGATCTATTGGCATTTGAAACGATCCCTTCCCTGCAAGAAGCAAAAGTATTAGATACATTATTGCGTGAATTTCCAGCAACATATGCGTGGCTTTCCTTTTCGCTAAAAAATGAGAAAGAGATTAGTGAAGGTATGAAACTCGTGGAGTGTGCACGAGTTTTTGAGAAAAGTGAACAAATTGTAGCGATAGGCATCAATTGTGCGCCAGTAACCGTTGTGACTGGTGCAATCCAAGAGTTGAGGGCGAACACCAAAAAACCGATTATTGTTTATCCAAACTCTGGTGAAACTTATAATCCAGAAACAAAAACATGGCATGGTCATGAACAATGTAACGCGTTGGATATTCAATCTGAAGAATGGTACCAAGCAGGTGCACGTTTAATAGGTGGATGCTGCAGAACGACACCTTATCACATTGAGGAGATATCGAACAAGTGGCGTTCTTCCGAGTTTTTCTATTCGAACGAAGCAAAACAGTAATGTAATGGATGATAATCTAACTTTGTGTGTATTTTCATGATTTTGCTTGTTCAGGAATCTACAGTTACGTCTAGTGGCACAAAATGTCTTTTCAGAGACACAAATGTGGATGGTAGCCTCGGGAATCCAGTGGACTTTTGGGTACCTTAGGTATGGAAAGGAGTCAGGGAAAATAAAAACCGCTAGTTTAATAGATATGGTAGACAACACGCTGAATCTTTTAATGAAGATGTAGTTGATCCAATTGAAGGTGAAGGGGACCATTTATTCGTAATTAAAGTTAACGAAGAGGTTAATTTAGTTATTCAAAAAATAGTTCAATAACTATATGAAAATTTGTTGTAGTAGTAAATGTGGTCATATTGTTGTAAAAAAGGATAGATGTAAACAGGTATACTCTCCTGTGCATCTATCCTTTCCTTTTTACCTTATAAAATGTGTGACATTATATTCAATCGCATAAATATAGGATTTCATTACTATTTCCTTGACTTTTAATAAAACGATAGGGTTTATTTGGTATGCGTATTATTAAGAGTATGCTTCTATTTTAGGAATGCTTTACCCCACAAAATGAAAGTACACTTTGTTTCCATTCTTAAGTTGATGGGTATCACCACATTAACTTAAAAACTTTATAACGCCCCTAAAACAAAAAATTGTACATTTTCATCTGGACATGTCAATTTTCTCGTTTGGGGGTATTTGCTTTTCTTATCTTGATAGCGATGGGATGATACGCCATATTCAACATATTTCTCCGCTGGGATGGGAGCATATTGCACTCACAGGCGATTATGTTTGGAATTTAAATCAAAAGGTTTTTTAAAAAATTTACGTCTATTACGGAAAACTAAAATAAAAAGAAAGTAATAAAACCCCGATTCTTTAAATACATGAGAATCGGGGTTTTTATGTGCAATCTTTCTTTAACGTACAATTTTCTTTTTTTGATATGGTGACCTCTTCCAGTAAACGTAGAGTTGGGGCAGAAAAAACACTTGAATAATATGGTGGAACAAGATCATCGTTTCATAAAAAAACGGGTACGAATCATGCTAGGATTTCAGTCTTTTCAGACAGAAACAAAAAAGCTGGCGGGCATTGAAGCGATGCATATGATCAAAAAAGGACAGACCCTCCAAGGAAAGAAGTCTGTCCAAAATCAGATACAACTGATTCATACCCTTTTCGGTTTCACCGCTTAAATCCGGATTCCAATAGGAATCTCTGCTCTTTAATTTACGTTTCATTATTTGCAACAGAACCAAAAAATCGCAATGAGTGTACAAGGGGGTTACAAGGATCTAGTGCAAAAAAGGATACAGTTCAAATAGAAAGTTCCTAGCTTCATTCTGCTTATAGCACAAGATTCCTATCCATCAGAATCTTTATACAATCTTTATTTTATCTTTCTTTTTATTTAATAAATAGTCTCTATAATGAGTAATCGGTGTATAAGGATGTCTGTTTTTACTAGAAAGAAGTAAGGAGGATGTATATGAAAATCAAGACAAAGTTTTTACCAGTTGTCCTAGCACTCAGTACAATGGTTACTGGAAGTACAGTATTTTTAAATTCAACAGTTCATGTAGTACAAAAAAATACCCCAAAGGTCTTAGATTTTAATCGTTCGGCCGATAAACCTCTTGCTACTGCATGGGGAAACAAATTCTATAATAAGTGGATTACAAACGTTAGTAGTGCAGAGGAAAAAGAATTCGTGTCATATACGGATCTAGGCTATTTTCATTTAAATGCTTATCTTCAGGATAATAAAGGTCAATTACCAGGAAAAGATATTAATATGGAACAAAAAATAAAGCATTTAGATCGAGCATTTAGTGTGTCCAGTGTACCTGATAACATTGTGGTATATCGTAGGAGTAATGAAAGTGCGTTTGGCTTAGAGAAAGGAACGCTCATAAAGGGTAATAAACTGAATAAACAAGAATTTTTAAAATTTAAAAATAAATTCTTAGGGAAATATCAAACAGATTATACGTATATGAGTACATCTATTCTTAAAGATGCTTCAGAAAGCGTTAGTGGGCGACCTATTTTGATTCGCCTAACGGTACCTAAGGGAAATCATGGAGCATATCTTGCTTCGTTAAGCCCATCTCCATGGGAAATGGAGATGTTATTGCCGAGAAATACGACCTATAAAGTTAATGGTATTTCATACGTTAAAAATGGTAATAGCAATTATGTACTAGTCGATGCTTCTATCATGAAAGCTTAATTTAATTGAATCCATAATTTAGTTCTGTTGTGTAGTTTTTGGAATTTAAATAAAATTTCAAAAAAGAATAAGGAGAATGATATATGGGATATTCCTAGATGCCATTATACCAGACTTATAGAAATGCCCTAATAGAGTAGGCCCTATTGGGATGGTTCACTCGTGAAAATAAAGAACACCATGGAATTTACGTAACTAAAAATCGGGTTTTCTAGAATATATTTCTTAAACGTACAATTTTCTTTTTTAGTCATGTCAGGCCTAAATAGGTCTATGAATTTGGGATAGTTTAGGGAATTACTAATGGTTGTTGTAATTCTTAGTACACCGAAAAAACTTTGTCTTCGCTTAGAAAACTTTGCAACAGAACCATATATATTATCTTAAGGTTAAATTGTTTTTTTTAGTTATGGAACAATATTGTTACTAAGATTGTCTATTAAGTGTAATGGTAAAAACTAGTGTTCAAACTGGATACTTTGTATCCAATTTAAAATTTATTCTATGTATTAAAAGTCGGAAAGGAATAATCATTTTGAAAAGTACAAGGATACTACAAATAGGAATGTGTGTTGGCGTAGAAAAGGATTGGAGTGAAAGTTATCCTAATGTTTTATATGTGAATAGGATTTGATAACTCTATCTCATTTTTAATATATTAGAATAATAATTATGTAAGTAGAAAGCTATTGGGGGTAACAGAAGTGAAAGGGATTTTTTGCAAGAGGTTCATTGCGATAGTAACAGTGCTTACACTCGCTTGTAGCATGTTTGTTACATATGGAAGTGTATCAGCAGAAACAGGATCTGCTTTAAATATTGAAGCAGGTGCAGCGATATTAGTAGAAGCAGATTCCGGGAAAATTTTGTATCAAAAAAATGCGGATGAACTATTAGCGATTGCTAGTATGACAAAAATGATGAGTGAGTACTTAGTTAGTGAAGCTATAGCTAAAGGGAAACTTAAGTGGGATCAGAAAATTAAAGTTTCTGAATACGCACACGAAATTTCACAAGATCGCTCATTATCAAATGTGCCCCTAGAAAACGGTGGTTATTATACGGTAAGAGAACTATACGAGGCAATGGCAATTTGCTCTGCCAATGGTGCGACAATTGCTTTAGCTGAAGCAATTGCTGGAAAAGAAGTCGATTTCGTAAAAATGATGAACGATAAGTCAAAAGAATTTGGATTGAAAAATTATAAATTTGTAAACTCTACAGGCTTAACAAACAATGATTTAAAAGGACAGCATCCTGAAGGGACAACTCCAGACGAGAAAAATAAAATGTCTGCAAGAGATTGTGCGATTTTAGCACAACGTCTCATTCAAGATTTCCCGCAAATATTAGATACAGCAAAAATCTCGAAAAAAACATTCCAAAAAGGCGGAAAGTATCCAATTGATATGGTGAACTCGAACTGGATGTTAAAAGGTTTAATTAAGCAATATGAAGGTGTAGATGGCTTGAAAACTGGAACAACTCCAGAAGCTGGGGATTGTTTCACTGGCACAGTAGAAAGAAATGGTATGCGTCTAATCTCTGTAGTGATTAAAGCAAACTCTCATACAGCACGTTTTGATGCAACAAAGAAATTATATGATTATGGATTTGCGAATTTTGAAGTGAAGAAGGCCTATGCAAAAGATTCGGCAGTAAAAGGACATGAAACAGTGCGGGTAGAAAATGCAAAAGGTAAAGATGTAGCAGTTCAAACGAAGCAAGGTGTTTCACTTCCAATGCCAAAGGGCAGCAAAGACGTTTATAAAAAAGAATTTAAAGTATCGAATAAGGAACAAGAAGCGCCTATTAAAAAAGGTGTAACAATTAGTCAAATGATTATATCGCCTAAAGATAGTAACGATCCTGGGTTCTTATCAGGTAAATCATTACAAGTAGACCTTGTAACAAAATCAGATGTAGAACAAGCAAATTGGTTTACACGTTTCTTTAGCAGCATGTGGAATAGTGTAGTTGATACAGTAAAAGGTTGATTTTAAGAGCTCCCCATTGTGGGAGCTCTTTCTTACGATATATACAATATAGTTCTGTTGCTAAGTTTGAAAAAAGCATAAACAGGTTGAGAAATGTTTAGGAAGTGGCTAGTAATTGTTGGAGTTCATTGTATGTCGAAAAGGCGGAGTCTATTTGAAGGCTTCGCCTTTGTTTATATAAGGAATGAATGGTCTCAATACCTTTTATCGTACGTGAAGCATGACGAAGATTTTGAAATCCTGCGGATCTAGTAAAACGGCTCTTTGCAAACTTCACAAGTCCAATCTTAGGTAATTTCATTTGATTGCACCTCATTTTCTTTTCTGGAAGTATAGCGTAGTTTAGAAAATTTTGCATCAGAACCGAGTAGACCTTATTAAGGTGCTATATACTTTTTAAAAAATAGAGGTGATTTTTTAATAGGAAATTTCTTATATAGAAGTTTCCTATTTCTTTATAAAATCTTTAATTTATCTTTCTTTTAATTTAAATAATCTGCTTTAAACTCAAGATGAATTAAGAAAGAAGGGCTGACAAAGAATTTATTAAAAAGATTAAGCAATGTGAACAAATCATTGCTTAAACATAGATTTTTTAGGCTTATTAAATTTACGGAGGTAATAAAATGAGACATAAAGTATTCGTGCTGTATGGTGGCAAATCTGCTGAACATGAGGTTTCCTTAGAATCAGCCTTAAATGTATTAAATGAATTAAATAAAAATCAGTATGATGTATTTGCTGTATATATTACGCCAGAAGGAAATTGGAGCAAACCAAGACTAACATGTAATGGGGAAATATTGAAATCTCAATTAATCGTAGATACAAAAGACAACTTGGGACAATCAATGTGCAGGTTTTTACAGGAACTAGACGAAAATAGCATTGTGTTCCCAGTGTTACACGGTACCTATGGGGAAGATGGGAAGTTGCAAGGAATGTTAGAAATGTTAAACATCGCATATGTTGGAAACGATGTATTAACATCTGCTGTTGGAATGGACAAAATCTGGTCTAAAAAAGTGTTTACTCAACATCTAATCCCACAAACACCGTATGTATATTTCAATACAAATCAATATAACTACAGTAAAAGGAACTGTATAAAAAAGGTTATTAAACAAATTGGATTCCCATGTTATGTAAAACCTGCAAACATGGGTTCTAGCATAGGGATTGGCTACTGTAAAAATGAAGAAGAATTAGTACAAGCCATTGAAGTAGCCTTATTATATGATAAAAAAATTCTTGTTGAAAAAGAAGTAGTAGGTAAAGAAGTAATTGTAGGCGTGATAGGAAATGAGGAGATACATTGCTCCTTAGCAGGAGAATGGAAAAGAGAACAAACTTTCTTTAATTTTGAGGATAAATATGAAGATGAGCATTTAACACCACAAATTCCAGCACTTATTCCGAATACAACATATTTAGAATTGTGTAAATATGCAAAAGAAGCCTATGCAGCTTTAGAGGGTTCAGGACTGATGAGAATAGATTTCTTTGTTACGGAGAGTAATACTATTTATTTAAATGAAGTTAATACACTTCCGGGATTTACAAAGCATAGCATGTTCCCTCTGTTATTTGATAAAACTGATGGCATGAAATATTCCGAGTTGTTAGACCACTTAATTCAGTTAGGTTTATTAAAACACAGTAATAAAAATAATATTCAATTTAGGAGAGCAGAATTATGATTACAAGAACCATATCAGAAGTTACTAAAATGATTAAAGAAAGTTATTTCACGGGTGAAAATGTTGTAATTAAAGGTGTTTCAATTGATTCACGGAATCTGGTAGAAGGTTCTTTATTTATCCCTATTATTGGTCCAAACAGTAACGGTCATCATTTTATTCAAGGAGCTATTAAAAACGGAGCAGCAGCAACATTATGGAAAAAGGGAGAGCCCAATTATCCTACTAACATACCTGTTATTTTTGTAGAGGATACAACAGTAGCGCTACAGCAATTAGCAGCTTCTTATCGTCAACAGCTAAAAGCTACTTTTATTGGTATAACGGGTAGTAATGGAAAAACATCTACAAAAGATATTCTGCATAGTATTTTATCTACTAGTTATAAAACCCAGAAAACTCAAGGGAATTACAATAATGAAATTGGTGTACCATTAACCCTGCTGGAGTTAAAAGAAGATGTAGAAATGGCGGTAATTGAGATGGGAATGGGGCGTATAGGCGATATTACATTTCTAAGTAAAATGGTCCAACCAAATATCGGCATTATCACGAATATTGGTCATGCACATCTAAGTAATCTTGGATCACTAAAGAACATTGCATCAGAAAAGATGGAAATGATGATTGGACTAGATCCAGAAGGCATACTTTTTTTCAATGGTGATCATTCTTTACTAGTTGAAGAGGCGGAAAATTATTCCCATAAAAAATGTACTTTTGGGTTAGGTGAGATCAATGACATCTATCTAACTTCATGTAGGACATTCTCATCTTCCATAGTGTTTACAGCTTCACATAGTAGTGCACAGTATCGTTTACCACTTATAGGGGAACATCAAGCAGTTAATAGTTTAGTAGCCATTAGTGTAGCAAAACATCTTAATATGCTAGATAAATGGATTCAACAGGGATTAGATAATGTAATTTTATCTTCACAACGTAATGAAGTAATTCAAATTGGTAACATAACAATTATTAATGATACGTATAAATCCAATCCAGAAAGTGTAAGAGCAGCTATAGATACCCTTGCTTCATTAGATGTTGGCTCAAGAAAGCTTTTTGTGATGGGTGATATGTTAGATATGGGAAGTCAGGATAGAATGCTACATGAACAAGTTGGTGAGTATGTAAAAAGAGCGAAGCTAGATACAATTTTTGGATATGGTGAATTAACTTTTCACACGATTGCTAGGGTGCAAAAGGAATTTCTACCAAACAAAGCCATACATTTTAAAGAAGAAACAGAATTAATTGAGGGTATTATTGAGTATACAAAAGAACCATGTACTATTTTATTTAAAGCTTCAAGAAATTTACGATTTGAAAAATTAATTGAACTGTTAGAGCAGCGGGTGACCCTATGAAGCCACAATTACAAATAGATATAAATAAAGTAAAGAAAAATGTATCAGAATTGGTAAAAAAAGCACACCAGTATAATATATCTATCGCAGGTATTACGAAAGGTGTTTGCGGTAATGAAGATTTTGCTAAAGCATTAATGGAAGCTGGAGTCGATTCATTAGCTGATTCTCGAATTGAAAATTTGAAAAAGCTTAGTCACCTGCCAATTGAAAAAATGCTATTAAGATCACCAAAATATAGTGAAATTGATGAGGTTATACAATATGCTCATTGCAGTTTAAACTCTGAGCTGAAAATAATAGAGAAGCTTTCAGAAGTAGCAGAAAAACATAACAAAAAACACGACGTTATCCTTATGATTGATGTCGGTGACCTTAGAGAAGGGATATGGTATGAAGATGAAAAAAAGATTCATGATACCATATCAAAAATTTTACAAATGAAAGGGATTAATCTAACTGGAATTGGGACGAATTTAACTTGTTTTGGTGGAATTATTCCGACAGAAGAAAATTATGGCTTCATAGCGGATCTAGCACAAAAAATTCGTGATAAATACAATATACCATTACCAATTGTATCAGGTGGAAATTCTAGTAGTTTACAAATGCTAAATGATGGAATGGTCCCAAAAGGTATTAATAATTTACGAATTAACCAATCTGTATTTTTAGGGAGAGAAATAGCGTACGGCCAAAAGTTAGATAATTGGGAAACAGATGTCATCCGATTTCGCGCAGAAATTATCGAACTTCAAACAAAGCCATCATTACCTCGAGGAGAACGCGCTTATATGAATGCATTTGGAAAGCCTATTTCTCCAAGTGATAAAGGTTTACGTAAAAGAGCAATTGTTGCTATTGGAAAGCAAGATATAGATATCAATGGCTTAAAAGCTATTGATGAAAATATTACTGTTGAGGGTGGAAGTAGTGATCATTGCATTATAGATGTTACAAATAGCTTACAAAACTTTATTGTTGGCGATTGGGTGGATTTTAAAATAATTTCATATAGTGGTGTTTTATCAGGAATGGCTTCTAACTATATAGAAAAGGTCTGCATAAATGAAACAGTATGTTGCAATTGATATAACACGAGTTATTGCAGCAATTTTAGTAATTACTGTTCACACAGACCCACTTTATCATTACTCACAGGACGGTAATTATTTTTTAGTTTCGGTATTAGCCCGTTTAGCCGTTCCATTTTTCTTTGTAACATCTGGATTTTTTTTCGCTCAAAAGATCCGCCTAAACCATTCTATCAAAGCTGACTTACCACAAGTAATATCAGTGGTAAGTAGACTCATAACACTTTATTTTGCATGGATACTGATATACTTCCCATTACAAATGTATAGTTGGGTTAAAAGTGGAGAGTCGTGGAGGTATTGGTTAGTATATGTTCAAAAAACCTTGTTTGAAGGTAGTTACTATACACTTTGGTATCTATCTGGCCTAATTTTTGCAATGGCTTTCTCATTTGTATTGTTTAAATTATGTAAACCTCAGGTAGTGTTGGGAATCACTCTCATACTTTTTGTTTGTGGTACCATTTTCCAATCTTATTTCGATATATTCGGTTCAAAGGATTTGTTTTCTTGGTACTACACTCTATTTTTAACAACAAGAAATGGCTTGTTTTTTGGTAGTTTTTTTGTAAGCCTAGGAATGTACATTGCTTACTCGAAAAAGAAACGTTCACAAAAATATAATTTAGGTTGTTTATTTCTATCATTCGTGTTATTAACATTTGAAGCATTTAATGTGCAACATTTAGCCTTTACTAAAGGAAATGGCATGTGGTTTATGCTAGTACCAACTGTTTATTTTCTATTTATGACATTATTGAATGTGAATTTAGATAATCATTCGAGTTACCACATTTTACGACCATTGAGTTTTCTTATGTATGTGTCACACGGATTATTTCTAATCCTTTTCTCAAAATTGTATCGTATAGATTCTTTGTTGTATTTTATAGTTATATTATTGGGAACATGCATTTTTTCAGTAGTATTATTGTTTGTTAGTAAAAAAATGCCGTGTTTAAAAAAATTATATTAAATAAAAATTTCTTGTTATACAACGAAAGTATATATGAAAACAGCATGCATTAGAAAGAGCATAATTTCCTTATTCACCTAACTTAAAAATTCTTCTAATTATGAAAGGAATCTACTAAAAAGGTAGGTTCCTTTTTTATTATATAAGTGATTAGAATTTTATTACAAAGCTAGTTTAAATGAAAAAATATTCATTATCCCATCATGTGGACAATAAAAATTGTAATCCAGGTAATCAAGCTAATACATGGATTTTCTAAATCAATTTGTACATGTGAATTTTAATAAAATCAGTTGTGCTATTCGTTATTTGAAAGACTTTAATTCGATCATATTCTAATACAATTATCACTCTCTGTGTACCTATACCTTTTCTTTTATCAATCTTTATAAAATCTTTATTTTATCTTTCTTTCCTTTTAAATATTTTGTTTTAAAGTAATTTTATGAAGAAATGGAGGCTAGAAAATGAGTTTTTTAAAGAAATTTAAGTACCTTTTTATTGTGTTTATCCCTATGTATATAGTTATTCTTTATTTTCAATCGAATAAAAGAAAGCAAGGTATTCGAGAAAAAAGTGTGCTTTTAATGGATGTACCAAATGGAGAAAACTTTCCCTTACAAAAGTAAATGCGCCGAAAGTGATAAATGCGGATGTTATATGGAAAGAAACCTCGAATAATTACAATTAAAAACCGCTACTTAATATAATAAAAACGGCGTTTTTTCATTGCCACCTTAGAAAATTTAAATTTATATATTGCATATATAACCGATGGAGAGAGATAAATAATGAAACTATTAAAAAATAATAAAAAGAGAATATTTAAGATCGTACTATCATTAGGAATTCTTCTAACAACAGCATTTTTAGTGTACTTTACAATAGGTAAATTCAATTCTAATTCTGCAAAAGCGGGAGTTAAAGAAAATAGTAAACGAGTTATAGAGCAGCCAAAAGAGAAAGGAAAAGTAGAGCATACAAAAAAGAAAAAACCTGATGGAAAGCCAGAAGGAAAAGTAGTGTACTTAACATTCGATGATGGGCCGAGTACATTGACAGGTCAATTTTTAGATGTATTAAAAGAGCAAGAAGTCAAAGCAACATTTTTTATGATAGGAAAAAACCTACAAAATGCGGGATTCCAGGAAAATGTCAAACGAGCGATAAAAGAAGGTCATTATATCGGTGGACATAGTATGACACATGATAGTAAGAAGTTATACACTGATGGACAATTTGTACCAGAGATGAAAGAAGCATTAGCGCTTATCCGTAATATTACAGGAACAAATCCTACATTGGTGCGTCCTCCATATGGCTCAGCACCGGGATTGAAAGACCAACAAATTCGGGATCAAATTGTAAAAGCTGGTATTAAAGTTTGGGATTGGACAATTGATTCTCATGATTGGGAGCTAAAAGATAATCCTAACCAAATTGTAGAAAATATTAAAAAGGGAACAACAGATGACGTGGAGGTCATTCTTGTGCATGAGAAGCCGCAAACATTACAAGCACTTCCAGAAATCATCAAATTTTATAAAGAAAAAGGATATGAGTTTGGTGTTTATCAGGATGCTGACCATTTTCACTTGAATTTCCAAAAAGACGCACGCTTGTAGGCTGACAATAATACAGAAGCTCTGTGTTAACAGGACTCTCTTTTTATTCGATGAAGGAGATTACGATAAAGTCATAACAAATAGTAATGTAAAACCGGCTGGGGATATCAGTAATTAATGAAAAAGAGAATCATCAAATGATTAACGATTAAGAGTTAATATCCCCAAAAAATATGAATATTAGTGACAATCTTTGATACGGACAAAAGAGGCGATATAGATGAGAGGAATATTAATAAAAATTGGAGTATTTATTTTGGTTTTAACAGTAGGGATATACATTTTTAAATATGCATATGACCAACATACCAATCTAGCTAAAGTAAGAACCACTATAAAACAAATATCAATGGAATATGGTATCCCATCATGGATTCCCCTATCTATTGCATTTCATGAAAGTAAGTTTGATCCAAATGCAGTCGGAGATCAGGATACATCATTTGGATTATTCCAACTCCATCGAGGTGGATTAGCACCTGAGGATTTAACGGCCGAAGAGTTAAAAAATGCAGAAACCAATACACGAATTGCGATATCTAATATGACAAATGCATATAAACGTGGTTTACAGCAAAAATTAAAAGGATTAGAGCTATTAAAACATGTTGCTAATACCTCTGGTTGGCCTGGGAATAAGGGTGTTCAATGGACAGAGAAACAGACAGACTATAACAAGGGTTTAGAAAACAGCTTTAAAATGTTTTCTAAACGAATACACGATTTTATAGAATGAAATTTGTCAGTAGAAGTAACTTTCACATGATTTAGGATTTTAAACTATTAACAATTTGTATTAAACAAAAGCTGCAGGAAGGGTGTAATTGTGTGAAGACGAATATTTTAATTGTTGATGATGAAGCTGATATTGTACAGTTAATCGATTTATACCTCCGAAATGAAGGGTATACGATTCATACGGCTTCTAATGGTATAGAAGCATTAGATATCATGAAACATGAACAAATTAATTTAATGATACTAGATATTATGATGCCACATATCGATGGCATAGAAGTATGTAAACAAATAAGAAAATTTAGTGATGTTCCTATTCTTATGTTAAGTGCAAAAGCTGAAGATATGGATAAAATAATAGGATTAATGACAGGGGCTGATGATTACATGATCAAGCCTTTTAATCCTTTAGAATTAGTTGCTCGAGTAAAAGCTTTATTAAGAAGATCCTTTTTGAAAAATACTTCCAATCAAAATGTTAAAAAAAATATTATACAAATCCGATCACTTGTAATTAATAAGGAAAATCATATTGTTACAATGGGAAATACTATCATAAAATTAACGCCTATTGAATTTGAAATTTTATATGTATTAGCATCTACTCCTGGAAGAGTCTATAGTTCTGAAGAGATTTTTGAGCGGGTTTGGAAAAATGTAGCGTGTGATTCAAATAAAACCGTTATGGTTCATATTAGTAATATCAGAGAGAAATTAGAAAATGTTTTAGAAGGGGAGAGGATAATTCAAAATGTATGGGGAGTGGGATACAAAATTGAAAAATAGTTCTTTACAGATTCTTAAATCCATTCCTATATGGAAAATATGTATATATATTTTTCTTGCAATATGTCTATCCTATGGAACACTTTATATTATTAAGGTGTTTTATTGGGGATTAGATGCTACGTCAAGTACGTTTCGTACGGTGCGTATAGAAGTTTCACAAGCTTATGGACCTAGGCACTTAGAAAAGCTGTATGCTAATCTTTACTATCTCTTTAATTTTGTTTTTATTCTTTTTTATATTTCGCTATGTTATGTGTATGAAAAAAGAAAATATTTCAAAGAATATTTCAATCAAATTTTAAATGAAATCAAGCATATTGGGAACATCAATTTTGAACATGAAATTGTCATTATACCTGATACTCCATTAGGGGAATTGGCTAAAGAAATTAATAACATAGCAAAGCAATTAAAAATATCTATTGAAGAAGAACGTTTAATAGAACAGACAAAAAAAGATTTGATTACAAATGTTTCACATGATTTACGGACACCGTTGACCTCAATTGTAGGATATTTAACCTATATTCATCAAGATAAATATAGGGATGAAATAGAATTACGTTATTTTATAGAGATTGTATATGATAAGGTTTTAAGACTAACTAATCTGATAAATGATCTATTTGAATATACACGTTTTCAAAACAAAGGGACTCACTTAGAAAAAACTAAAATCGATATCATTGAAATGCTTGAACAATTAGTAGTGCAATTTCGGTTTGAAATAAAGCAGGCCAACATGAATGTTCGGAAATCTATATCATCAAAAAAATTAAGTGTGCTTGCAGATGGTGACAAATTAGTAAGGGTGTTTGAAAATCTAATTACAAATGCAATTAGATATGGAAGTGATGGGAAATATATAGATATTGTAGCACGTGAAGAGGATAATTTAGTTGTGATAGATATTACAAATTACGGTAGCTCTATACCAACTACAGAATTACCTTATATATTTGAACGTTTTTATCGAGTTGAAAAATCTCGCGCTCTTCAGACAGGTGGTTCAGGACTTGGTTTAGCAATCACCAAAAGTATTGTGGAATTGCATGATGGAACAATTGAAGTATACAGTGATGTAGAAAAAACAACTTTCACAGTAAAGTTACATGTATTTTCAAAGGAAGCTTCTTTATAAGAAGCTTCTTCTTTCTTTATTAAATCTTTATTTTTTCTTTTCTTCCAATTTAATATTTTATTTTAAACTAATTTTACACAAGAAAAAAGGAGATTAGAAAATGAAGATTTTAAAGAAACAGATTTATATTCCTATACTATGTATCTCAGCAATTATATTCCTCTATTTTTTTCAAACACATAATAATGAGCTGAATATTCAAGCGAAGGCTGCGATTCTAATGGATGCCGAATCAGGAAAAATCATATATAAAAAAAATGAAGATATACCTTTTGCACCAGCGAGTATGTCGAAAATGATGACAGAGTATATCGTATTAGAGCAAATCGAAAATGGCAGCTTAAAATGGGATGATTCTGTTACGATTAGCTCAAATGCTGCGAATTGCGAAGGTGTAAAAATTAATGTAAAAGATGGAGATCGTTTAACTGTTAGAGAATTATTTCATGCGATGGTAATATCATCAGCGAATAATGCTGCAATTGCATTAGCTGAACATATTGCTAAGAGTGAAAAGAATTTCACACTGCTTATGAATGAAAAAGCAAAGCAATTACAATTATCAACTCAGACGCGCTTTGTTAATGCAACCGGCCTTGCCAATGAAAAAAATGAAGAATCCCAAATGACTGCATTAGATGCAGCAAAATTAGCACAGCATTTGATAAAAAATTATCCGAGTATATTAGAAATAACCAAACTTACATCTTTTAACTTACGTGGAATCACTGTAAATACAACGAATAAAATGCTTTATCCATCTAATAGAAGATTATATTTTCAAGGAGTTGATGGATTAAAAACTGGATTTACAGATGCAGCAGGATACTGTTTTACAGGAACAGCAAAACTAGATGGTAAAAGGATGATTTCTGTTGTAATGGGTACTAGTGATCGCTCTAAGCGTTTTATAGAAACCAAAAAACTATTCTCATATGGATTTGACAAACTTTATATACCTTTTTTTGAATCTATAAAATCTATTTTAAGATTATGATAATTCATTAAATCTTCCGGTAATTTAGCGGGTAGTTTCAGCAATCATATGAAACACATAAAAAAGGTAACTATAAGGAGTAGATAAAATGAATATAAAGGTGATAGGTAGCTTAGTAGGGGGGACTGCTTTAATCCTCTTGGGAACATATATTTTTTTTCGTGATACATTGGCTACTGTCCACAGTAAAGAGAATATTCGAAGTAATGATGAGGTTATAACGATAATCTCTCCAGATGCTGCAGATGTAGTAGTGAATAAGCATAGAAAACTTCCAAGTGGTTATAAACCCAATGATTTAATTGTGCCAAATGTTAAGTTTGCATTTGATGGTATTCAAGAGAAGAATTATATGCGGAAAGAAGCCGCGATAGCTTTAGAAAAATTGTTTTCCTTAGCAAAACAAGATGGAATAAGATTACACGCTATATCAGGATTTCGCTCTGAAAAATATCAACAGAATGTCTATAAGCGTAATGTAGAGACACAGGGGCAAGTTCAAGCTGATACAGTTTCTGCAAAACCGGGGCATAGCGAACACCAAACTGGACTAGCTATGGATGTTTCTGCTGATAGTGTCAATAATACATTAGAAACCGAATTTTCTAATACTATTGAAGGGGAATGGTTAAAAAATAATGCCCATCGTGCAGGTTTTATCATTCGTTATTTAAAGGACAAAGAACAGATTACAGGTTATTTATATGAACCATGGCATATTCGATATGCAGGTGATATTGCTAAAGATATTTACGAGCGAAATATCACTTTAGAAGAATATCTCAACATAAAATGAAAATAAACATTTAATTAATAGGGGAGGAACGACACCGCTATCAAGCTAAAGTTAGAAAGGTCAGTTTCAGGTGGTGTTTTGTTTTGTTAGCTTGATAGCGATGGGGGCTATCCCTATAACATCAATATAAAAATTTCAAATGAAGTTATACTTATATATAAGTTAAAAAATTTATAAAAACTTTAGATAAAATTTCTTTTTTCTTTCTTTTCTCTTTCTTTTTTCTTTCTATATTTGTTCTATAATTTATGCATAAATATGAAAAATATCTTTAAAAGATACACAGCTTTTTTTGTAGTATCGGGGGTTTAAATGACCTTCATTAACAGCAAAATCTACAATTTACAAGGAGAACATTTTATGAGTAAGAGAATAAAAGAATTAGATTCCATACGAGGGTTAGCGGCACTTACAGTGGTATTTGGACATTTTTGTTTAATGCTACCATCGTTGCCTAATTCTATTAAATTTTCCCCGCTTAGGTTTTTATGGGCGGGTGGAGAAGCTGTAATCGTTTTTTATGTACTAAGTGGTTTTGTGTTATCTATGGCACTTTATCATTCAAAAACAAATTATTGGGGATATTTAATTAAGAGATTTGTAAGAATCTATATCCCTTATTATTTTTGGATAATCATTACCTTTGCTTTATTTATTTTGTTTTCGTCGTATGAAGTGGCAGGACTACGGGATTGGTTCTATGATAGGTGGCAAGGGTCTATAACAAAATTAGATATTATAAACCACTTTGTGCTTCTTAATAACTTTTTTACGGAAAATTATAATCCAGTTATCTGGTCATTGGCTCAAGAAATGCGTATATCTATTGTGTTTCCTTTGTTATTTCTTCTTTTTTATAAACTGAGTTGGAAGAAAACGATACTATTTGCTTTAAGCTTTTCTTTAATTAGTGTTTTTCTTAATATGTTGCATATTGGGAAAGCAGAGGGATTTTATAATGGTTATGCCGATACACTGCATTTCACATCTATGTTTATGGTTGGAATGTTACTTTTTAAGTATCAGGAAAAACTTATTTATTTATATCAAAATATGAAAAAATTTAAAAAAGGATTTCTTATTGCATTAGGGATAATTCTATATTTATACTCCATTTTAATTTATGGTTTTTCCCGTAATGATACTACTTTCTTATTAAAAGATTGGGGTGTCGTAATTGGTATTAGTATATTTATTATCATGGCGATGAGTAACCTAAAAGTAAAAGCATTTTTAAATAAGAGTGTATTTGTATACTTAGGAGAAATTTCATATAGTATCTATTTATGTCATTTTCCAATCATGATGGTACTATTTAAACTTTTGTATGCAAAGATACCCACCCTTTTTCTTCTTATCATATGTATTACAACGACAATACTTTGTTCTATATTATCGTATCATTTAATTGAAAAGAAATGTATCAATTGGGCAAAACAAAGAACAGCAAATTTCAAAAAAAAAGTGTGATACTTCTAGGGGTACGGAAACGATTCAAAGAATAACTCGCCTTGAAAAACCCTCCAATTCAGGCGATTGTTTTTCTTTAAATTCCTATATTAAACTTTACACCTAAAAGAAATAATTTTGAGTCCAAAAAAGTACGAATTTTTTATATGAGGAGGAGTAATGTATGAAGAATACGATTAAAACACGATTTATTATATTATTCTTTATTAGTATTTTAGGTTTAGGAACCATGCTTGTAATATTTTATGTTAAGCATAAAATCAATATTCAAAGAAATAAAGTGATTGCTACCGAAAAACGTTTATTGCAATATGAGCCCACCTTGAAAAGAGAATTAGAAAAATATAATTTAGGAGGTAAAACAGCAGTTTTATTAGGAATTATGTACCAGGAGAGTAGAGGTCAGGGTAACGACCCTATGCAGTCTTCTGAATCACTTGGATTAAAGTCAAATGAAATTCAAGAGACAAGCTCGAGCATTAAACAAGGGGTAAAACACTTTACTCAAATGTACAAATATGGAACGGAAAAAGATGTTAGCATGGATACAATTATTCAAAGCTATAATATGGGACCAGGGTATATTGATTTTATTGCCAGTCAAGAAGTTAAACAACACTCGGAAGATTCGGCCAAAAATTTTTCTAAGATGAAAGTTGATCAAAATCCAGCGATGTACACTTGTGGTGCAAATCAAAATAATTTTAGGTATCCATATTGTTATGGTGATTTCACATATGCAACAAAGGTGAATGAAAAAGCAAAACTTATTGAAGAACTACTCCGAAAAAATCCAAAATATAATTCAGAAAATTTTTAATATAAGAACTTTAAGATTCATGTGAGAGATCTATTAAATCAGGTTATAGTGATACCCGTATTCTAAAAATAGTCTGACTACATGTCTGGTTCAGATAAGTTTGGAGTGACTAATGTAAAGTAGGCAGGATTTAAAAAGCACTCCACCAAATCACGAGAATTTAGGTTTTACCGTAGGTACCATTTCAGGTTCAACAAAATAATATTAGGTTGATAATGTCTCCATTTAAATAAACTTTCCTTATCCACACTAATCATACACCTTTTTAAAGTTGTCTAATCAGTATGGATAATTTTGAGAATGTTCAATGTCTCCTTATTATTGTAAAATTATATTAATAAATGTTAATGTACACATGAAAAACAGGATAGTTCCTATAAAAAGTAAATATCACAATGTCTAGGGGGGAAATGGTGGGGAAAATAGTTTTTTTAAAAAAATTAGATAAGAAACTAATATTCATTTTATTCATATTATGTGTCACCAGTATTGTTGCAATATACAGTAGTCAGCAAACCGGACAATATGGTAACCAAAATTTTGCTATGAAACAAATGGTAAATTACGCCATCGGTTTTGTTTTATTATTAATTGTTGCCAGTATCGATTTAGATCAATTACAAAAATTAGCTTGGCCGATTTATATTGTGGGGTTCATCTCAATTATCATCTTAAAGGTATTACCAGTATCAAGTTTTACACCTGAAATATCAGGAGCAAAAAGATGGTTTAGATTTCCAATTATTGGTGCTACTCAGCCAGCTGAATTTTTTAAGCTTGCCTTACTTCTTCTGGTCGCAAGTTTAGTCGTAAAACATAATGCACAGCATATGGCACGGACATTTCAAACTGATTTACTTTTGATTGGTAAAATATTTTTGATAACTATTCCACCTGCGTTACTTGTATATAGTCAACCCGATACGGGAATGGTGTTCCTATATATAGCAGCCATTGCATGTATTATATTTATGTCAGGAATTCAAAAAAAGTTAATCGTACTATGTGCAGGAATTCCGATGACTGTATTGTCTGCTTTAATATTTATATACGTAAAATATCCAGATATTTTCTTCAATAAGTTAGTTACTTTATTAAAACCTCACCAACAATCGCGAATTTTAGGCTGGTTAGATCCATTTCAGCATACAGATCAGGGATATCAAACTCAACAATCAATTTTAGCTGTTGGTAGTGGAGGGGTAGAAGGAAAAGGCTTCGGTTCTGGAAATGTTTATATTCCAGAAAAACATACTGATTTCATTTTTGCCACAATTGCCGAAGAAGGCGGTTTTATAGTTGCCACTTTTATAATATGCATATTCTTCTTACTGCTTTCCCGAATACTTATAATTGGTAATTCTGCAGATAATTTATTCGGCACCTTACTATGCGCAGGAATTGTAGGCGTTCTAATGTTACAATTTTTTCAAAATGTCGGCATGATTGTGGGATTAATGCCTGTCAAAGGTATTGCACTTCCATTTTTATCATATGGCGGAAGCTCTTTATTTTCGAACATGCTAATGATGGGGCTTATTCTATCCACAAGAAAAACATACAAAGAATATATGTTTTCAGTGAATCAGCACTAAATATCAAATAAGAAGTACTTATACCTTAAACTATTCGTAGAATAACACGAGATGAATAAAAAGGTTACAGAGCTATAATTAAGTATTGTTAATAGACAGAGGGAGGAGAAAAATAAACATTCTTCTCCCTTTGTCTGTAATTAGGGTTTGCATTATCAATATATATACGTTGTAAGGAATTGCTGGAGTGAGTTTTAAGGTTACAAAGGGGTAGCATGCACATTTTAACGTTTTTATACGTTAAGAGATTCTCAAAACGTGAATTTTATTTGTTTTAAATACCCTCGTTTTTGAGAATGAATAAGTAGCTTAGAGTAGTAAAATCATCGTTTTTTTATGTCGAAATTTGCTTAGCGTATATTTTAGTTAAAATGTTGATGGTACGCCTACAAGTCCTTTTTTTGAATCATATTCATTTTGTCAAAAAGTCCTAGTCCTATTAAGACTTTTTACGTTCAAATAATGAGTTGTATTTTTTCTAAATGGACAAAAGAACTTAATGTGGTAAAATAAAATTCGGATGAGAGTCCAATACATATTATTAAAATTAAAGTGGTTATCAAGTCGGAGGAAGGCACCTTAGGGTGTCTTTTCTTTTGTATATTAATTTTCTATACTTTGTCTTATTCCCCCTTTTCGGGGGATGGGCAAAAACACGCTTATAACGAATAAGTCACTAAATATTCACTATAAGGGGTACAGCCGCATGCCCATCAACTTAAGAATGGAAACAAAATGTACTTTCATTTTGTGGGGGTAAAGCATTCCTAAAATATAAGCAAACTTTTAATCATACGCATACCAAATAAACCCTAACGGGTTTCATTTTTTTAATTATGCAACTTTCTTTTGTTTTTTACCCATTATACTCATAAACAACACCCATAATATCAAAGACAGTCTTCTTCTCATATCGATGAGATTTCCGTCCGTTCTTCTGTAGGAGGTGAAACAAGCTGATTTAGGATCTTTGTTATTTCTTGGGTGTTTTGTTGTATGGCTTGATACAACATGGATAAGTGGTCTTGAATCATTCCAATTGCTTTATATTCACTTAATTCTTGTTTCTTCTTTTGTAAAATTAATTATCGCATCTTAAACATAGTAGAAGAACATAGAAAAATAGCAATGAGTTTTCCATAAACATGGCATTCTAATCGCTCTTGTTTAATATGTTGCCAATGATGAATTTGAAATATGGATTTCCAAGTTTTAAATATGATTTCAATTTGCCAGCGGAGAGAGTAAAAACTATGGATTTGTTCCATCGGAACGATCTCCCAAGTTGTATTGGTAACATATAGGTTCATGCCAGCTAATCGTTTGCTTTTTTCCGAATAAGTAATGCCCTTTTACTTTCTGTGTACACCTGTTTTTTCATACGCTCACGAAGTTGTTTTTCTGTTAATCGATACATAATTACTCGAGTAAATAATTTTTTATCCTTTCCAATATAAGCATCTTTTATTTCATAAACCTGTCCTGGTTTTAAGGTATCCATAATGTGCTCTACCTCAACTTTGATGTACTGAGATTGTTTTTTTATTGTTCCATTTTTAGAGTAATAGTATCAGTATGTCCAAGTCTGAAAGACTTTTTTTAGATATTTTGAAGCTTTTGCAACAGAACCAGATTTACAACTCTTGATAAACTACTGATTATCTCCATGTACACTCCAGATTTAGGGCTTATAGTGAAAATATTAAGTTGGGAATATCCAGGTGACATAAAAGGAGAAAGGAGTGTTCATAATGGGACACTATGATACAAAACAAACAGGAAAGAACATAAGTAGAGACGGTAAAAAAACTGGTTATTTTTTTATTGGAATAATTGGTGCAATGATCGGGTCAATTACTATTGGCTTGACCACTCCATATATAGATGAGATCAAAGGAGGTACAGGTCAATCCGCTAAAAATAACGAGGTGAATCAGGTTACTCCTATCTCGCACAAACCAGAAGGTGTGAATAGTCTTCAAAATATGATTGAAGATGCAAAAGAAGTTGTAGTAGGCGTCATTAACTATAAACAAAATGTAGATTCATTTAATACGCAAGACCAATCAGAAGAAGCTGGTTCGGGATCAGGGGTCATATATAAAAAAAACGGCAATAAGGCTTTTATTGTTACAAATAATCATGTGATAGACGGTGCGAATAAAGTAGAAGTGAAATTGAATAACGGTAAAAAGGTTCCCGCTAAAGTAGTAGGGACAGATTCATTATTAGATTTAGCGGTATTAGAAATTGACGGAACTGATGTAAAAAGAGTCGCAACACTTGGAGACTCAGATAAAAATCGTACAGGGGAAACGGTAATAGCCATTGGGAATCCATTGGGGCTAGAAGGAAGTGTAACAAAGGGGATTATTAGTAGCAAAGAACGAGAAATACCTGTTAGTACACTTGGAAATCAACAAGTGGATTGGCAAGCACAGGTAATTCAAACAGATGCAGCTATTAATCCTGGGAATAGCGGAGGAGCTTTGTTTAATGAACAGGGTGAAGTCATTGGAATTAATTCGAGTAAAATTGCACAACAAGCAGTTGAAGGAATTGGATTTGCAATCCCGATTAATATAGCCAAAACAACCCTAGGGTTTCTTGAGAAAGATGGAACAGTTAAACGTCCAATGATGGGTGTACAGTTATTAGATGTAGAGAAAATGACAGATTCTGCACGTAATCAATTAAAATTACCAAAAGAGATATCAAATGGTGCAGTATTGGGAAATATCTCAAACCAATCACCAGCAGAAAAAGGAGGATTACAGCAGCATGATGTTGTGATTGCATTGGATGAACAAAAAATAGAAAACGTTGTTCAATTCCGCAAGTATTTATATGAAAAGAAAAAATCGGGGGATACAATTAAAGTGACAGTTTATCGCAATGGTGAAAAAATAAAAAAAATGGTGAAATTAACAGAGCAAAAGTAGTCTGATTTTGAACAGATCACTCCTGTAAATTGATTTAACTTTTTTTGATCATATACACACGAATTCAATTCTAGTTCAAACTATTTTAGGCTCATCTGGAACTGGTAAAGTCAAAACTCTTAGCTTGGTTTGTAGGTGGATACATCTAATACTGGGCAAGTATTGTATAAGGGTATTTTAAAAAGCAACAATAAACAACCTCCCCAATTGTTAGGGGAGGTTGTTTATTGTTCAGATATTGGAATACTAACAACAAATTGTACACCTTGTTCTACATTATTAATACAGTACTCTATACCTAGTGCTTCAAAAATTTGTTTTACAATATATAATCCTAAGCCACTCCCACCAGTATTTCGATTTCTTGACTTTTCAATTCGATAAAATGGTTCGAAGACATGTTGTATATCATTTTCTTTAATTTGTACACCTGTATTGATAATTTGAATTAAGATACATTTTTGTTTTGAGTCCTGAGTTAGCTGTATATATACATTCTCGCTATTCGGAGAATACATAATTGCATTATGAATAATATTTTTACAGGCTTTTTCTAAAAGAGCCCGATCTGTATAGACAGAAAGGTTAGAATCAATCTGTTTTATGATTTGAATGTCTTTTTGAGAAGCAAAAAAACTGAGATCTTTTGTGATTATATCCATTAACTCGGAGAGATTTATTTCTTTTAATTGTAGTTTAAATGTATGTTGTTCTAATTTAGACATACTTAAAATCTCACGAACTAGATCTTCCATCTTTTCGATAATTTGGTGGTTTTTCTTTAAGTATTGGTCACGATCTTGATAAGGACCAATATTATATATCATCCCCTCTAAGTATCCTTTCATAATAGTGAGAGGGGTTTTTAATTCATGTGATACAGTTGCAAAAAATTCTCTGCGTTTTCTTTCTATTTCTCTTTCTTTTTCAATATCACTTTTTAATTGCTGATTTGCTTTTTGTAAATCAAACATAGTTTGTTGTAAATTAATGGACATATCATTCAAGCTATTAGATAGTTCCCCTAATTCATCCATAGAACGAATCTCAATTTTTTCGGAAAAGTCTAAGTCCGCCATTTTTTGTGCCCCTCGATTAATATAAATGAGTGGCTTTGTAATGAACCTTGAAAATAAATAAGCACTTCCTATCCCAATAACAACTACAATAATACTGATATAGGGAAGGAAACGTACCAAAACTTTGGAAGCCTCATCAATAGGTTGAAATGTTGCGTATACTATGACGGTTTGGTTACCATCCTGAAATGGAATATCATATGATTTGTTCAGGCTATTGGAACTCCCTATTCGTGCTGCTTGAGTAACACTTCCTTGAATAAATGTATAAGGAGTAGAATAAACGTTTACTCTTTCGTAATCTGGAAATCTGAGTATTGCATTATTTTTTTGCATATACTCCTCAAAAAGCGGTTGTGCATTTTGAAAAGTAAGATTCTTAGATTTATCAATTATTTCTTCCATTCCGTTTTCAAGCTGCTCTGTTTTATATTGTTCATAAAATGTAGGAAGAAAAAAGTATAAAGTTAAATAAATCATGACTGCAAAGGCTAACAAAATGAGGGATGTAGTCATAAAAAGTTTATAAGTAATTCGCTTCATTTTCATGATTTTTACGATCCTATTCATCGATTTTATAACCAATGCCTTTTATTGTTTTAATGTATGGGATATCTAATTTTTTTCGTATGTTTTTCATATGTGTATCAATTATTCGTGATTCTCCAATATAATCGTATCCCCAAACTTTTTCTACGATGCTTTCTCTTGGGAGTACTCTTTTCTCATTTTGAAGTAGTAGTTGCAGAATTTCGAATTCTTTCGTTGTTAAGGAGATTTCAACTTCATTTACATATACTTTATAGGCGTCGACATCGACACGCAATTCTTTAAAGACGAAATGATTATCTAAGCTTTTATCATTGCTTCTTCTTAGTACTGCTTCGACTCGTCTAATCAAAACATGAAAAGAGAATGGTTTTGTAATATAATCATCGATTCCAAGATCAAATCCTTTCATTTGATCTTGTTCTTCTTCTAACGCAGTCAGCATAATAACTGGCACATTTGATTGACTTCGAATCATTTTCGCAACTTCAAATCCGTTAAGGTTTGGCATCATCACATCCAAAAGAATCAAATCAAAGGATTGCTTATTAAATTGTATCATTCCTTCTAATCCATCTGATGCAACTTCAACTGTATACTGTTGTGTCAATAAAAATTGTTTAATTAATTCCTGAATTTCTTGGTCGTCTTCTATTACAAGAATATGATGGTTGATCATTATATCACCTCTAGTAGCCATTATAACTTTACTATCTGGAGTTTGTATGGAGAATTACTAGAAAAGAATATAAAGACTTCACAGGAAAACTATATATATTTCAAATCAGCTCCAGATTTAAGAGATATTATGTATACATAACACTTAAGAAAGAAGGAGGTAAGCAAAATGTCACTTGAAACAGACATAATTCTTTCTTTATTAGATATAAAATTGTGGATGATCCATCATTCGGAACATAGTCTTATAAAAATAAAGAAACAAAAAGTTAAATTATCACCGTATCTATATAAGTACGCAAGTGTAAATAAAAGAAACCTATATAAACCGAGTTAACAAAAATCCAGAAATTAGTTCCTTATCTCTATCAGATGTTAGTTAAACGTTAAAATACTTTTCAAGAGGAATGAAGCCAGAGTAAGAACAGATATCGTTTTTGTAAGATGGATAACTAAATTCAAATGGGTAAAGAAACTTTTGAAAGGTTAAAGAGGCATGTTAAGAATAAATAGAATCGCATGAAACAATTTTTTATAAAAAAGGACGATAATACTTGAATGAAGCTGAGGAGATAAAGATTCAACACCAATGATTAAAATAAAAAAGAACCTTCAGTAGGTTCTTTTTTTTAGTTGGTAAATATGTAATCAACAATAGATAGTAATTTAGATGCTTTTTATTAATTGGCTCAGTTTTCTTAGGGAAGAAATCATTTTCTCATGACTTATTACTAGATATAACCAGACATTTCATTTATTAATTTGGGTGGGTGATTTAGTTTTTTGGGTTTTCCACGCTAAAATGTAAATTTTGTTTAGGGACAAAATGTTAAAGATGTAAATTCTGAATTAACAGAAAAATTAGGTGGTAAAAATCCCATTGAATATTTTAACATGTAGTTCATTTTTCTTTGGCCATATTTTCATGTTGTTACCGAACGTTTATATGTGTCTAATGGAAAGAAATATCTTAAGTTTGTTACTATCTATTGTTTGATTAAGATGGTAACACGAAAATAAAGCGTTTACAATAAAAAATAAAGAAAAAATATAAAAATACGACTTTTTTCGACAAAATGATTGAGAGAGAAAAAATCTAAATTAAGTAAATCTTATATGTAGAGAGGTTCTTTATCTCATAAATAACAGTTATAACATATGTAAATGTTCTATAAGTAATTAAAACGTCGAATATAAAATTATATTGTGACAATTATAAACAAAACATACTTAATAATTCATACTTAGACTAACAAATCAATTCATAATAAGTTAAATACGCTATATTTAATAGATTGCAATATGGAATATTTAACTATAATATTCCATATTGTATATAATTATAAATCATTTAACATATTAGTTGCGGGGAATTTTGACATAAGATATTTTAAATATTAAGCACAGGAACATTTTAAAGAAAAAGAGCTATTTTAAAATGTACCCTAAAAACGTTTTTCCTAAAAAGTAGTAAGAATTTTTGAATTGTTTCTGTGCCTAATTAGATGAAAATAATATAATAAATTGTTTAAAAAAGATGAAAATAAGTTACTTTTACGGAGAAATATCCACCCCACACCATTAGAATTATGAATTAGGAACAGAAAAAATAAAATAGGATGAAGAGGGGCAACCCAAACGTCAAGATAATCCACTTTGGGATGTAATAAAAAATGATTTGCAAATCGATGCAGGAGTAAATAGAACTACATTTAAGGATGTCCCACAAGAACACTGGGCATTTCATGCAATTCATGATTTAGCGAGTAAAGGAATTATTGCAGGTTATGGAAATGGGATATTTGGTATGGGTGATAATGTAACACGTGAACAGTATGCACAGTTTTTATATAATGTAATTTCAAATGCGCAATCCCATCAATAAAAAGAAAATGAAGTTGAGAGGTTTATTATATCATCATTATAAGGGCGTATTACTGCTCGTAAAAATTTAATTGGTGATACCCCACATCAACTTAAAAACTTTATAACGCCCCTAAAACAAAAAATTGTACATTTTCATCTGGACATGTCAATTTTCTCGTTTGGGGGTATTTGCTTTTCTTAGCTTGATAGCGATGTGGTGAGACCCCTACTAAAAAAAAGGATCTGATATTCATATCAGATCCTTTTTCACTATGTATAATTATTTCACTGCTACTTTTAATTCTTTTCCGGCTTTAAAAGCAGGGGCTTTAGATGCAGCGATTTGCATTGCTTCACCTGTTTGTGGATTACGTCCTGTACGTGCAGATCTTTCACGCACTTCAAATGTACCAAAACCAAGAATCTGTACTTTCTCTTCATTTGCAAGCGTATTTGTTATAGCATCTAATACAGCTTGTGTTGCTGCAGCTGCATCTTTTTGTGTAAGTGCTGCTTTTTCTGCTACCATTTTTATTAATTCGGTTTTATTCATTTTTTGCACCTCTTTGCATGTAATAAGAAATTATTATAACGTACCTACGTTTCTCATGTAAATAAAGATATATAGAAAAATCCCTAGCAAGAGCTAGGGGAAATTCTGTGTGATAGTAGTACCAAGGAAAAGGATTTCATCACATAACTGGTATTTCGACATCTCAATTAAACAATATAAAGTGATGTTTTAATTATAATTTTGTTAATGCTTTCTCATTTTCGTTATGGGGGTATTTAAGAATCTTATCTTGATAGCAATGGGGTGCTACCCTATCGCTATCAAGATAACAAGACAAAATCCCCCTAAAATGAAAAAGACGTTATTCTTTCTGAGAAATCATAGGAAAGGATGGCAGTTTTTATGTCTATTTCTGTATCCAATGAATTACCACTATTTGCTCAAGAGATTCAAAGTTTTTTATCTCCAAATACCTTACGGGATCTTGCTAGAGATGTTGGTTTTGTACAACGAACCAGTAAGTACCAAGCAAAAGATTTAGTCACTTTATGTGTATGGGTGAGCCAAAATACAGCTATGACTTCTTTAACTCAGTTATCTAGTTGTTTAGAAGCATCAACCGAAGCACTCATCAAGTCCTGAGGGACTGAATCAACGGTTTAATAAGGCGGCCGTCCTACTTTTACAACACCTACTAGCCGAACTACTAAGCAAAAAATTGGCCGCATCTATGCCGATTTCTTCTCCATGCACTTCTGTTTTTAAGCATATTCGTATTTTAGATTCAACTGCATTTCAATTCCCGGATGTATTTTCATCAGTTTATCCAGGTGCAGGAGGATGCAGCCATACAGCTGGGATAACAAATCAACTTGAGAATGATTTGTTAAGTGGAGAGTTCCTACATATTCATACAGACTCAGGTAAACAACATGATCGCACTTACGGCTCTCTGTGTGTCCCAACTGTAATAGCAAATGAATTATGTTGTTTTCATTTAAAAGACCTTCAATACATACAATATAAAGAGGCAAACCAGTATGGAAAATAAAATTAACCCAGAATTATTGGAATCATGAAATGAGGCTTTTAAAAGGAATGCTTATTTCTTCAATCACTATCAATTTTGTTTTTGAAATATCCCTATTTATTAAAAATCATATAACAGGAGGATTTATATGAAAAAAAATACAATTTTGATATTATTGATATTTATTTTTTCTATTTCCCTTACAAACCATCCCCTTGCAGCCGAAACTTTAAATAAACTTGAGTTTATAAAAGAACAACAGACTAAAAATGAAAATCTTATTCATATTGATATAAGAGGAAATAATGTGGAAGAATATCAAGAGGCACAACATATGGTTGATAGAATAAAAAAAATAAAAAGCGGCATACTTGATAAATTAGTGGCAGACGGAACATATGTAAAACTTGTTAATTATCCTATCACTGAGTCTGACGAGTACAGGGAGCTAAAGGGATTAATTCCACGAGGATGGGAAGGACAAACCAATGCCGAAGGAAAACAATTGACCTGGGATGATGTACCAGGTGTGGGATCTGATATTGGTGGAAAACCTGTAATGGCTAGAATAGGTTTTAGTGAAAGAGGAAAGGGGCATGGTTCCATTAATTTAGAGCTTCATGAAATAGCGCATGCAATTGATCGAGTGGCTTTTTTAAATATAAGTCATACTGATTTGTTTGATATTCCTTTTAGTCAAGAGAGACAGAAGTTTTTCCCGGGTAAATATTACGAAAATAAGGAAGAATATTTTGCGGAATGTTTTACATATTATTATTTTAGCGAATCATCCAAGCAAGAGCTAAAAGATAAGGCTCCATTGACTTATAGATGCATAGATTTATTAATTAAAAAAGTTCAAGGGGATTCCAATTCAACAGAACCTATTAATGAACTATTAGACGGAAATCAATTTGCTTGGTCCTTAAAAGGATATAGTGATCGAGAATTCGCAAAAGTAGATTATAACAAGAAGGCAGAAGAGATGAAGATAAAATTGGAAGCTGGCATACCACATTCCTACTTTAACAGTACGTATGCAAGTATTAAAGTCCAGGACTCATCGGGTATTGTTGTGTACAATAAAAAAATCGTGGGTAATAGACAACAAAATGTTGGAACTCAAACAGTTCCCGTAAAAGTGGGGGATTACATTGAATTTACTCATATAGAAGGAGACGCACAAAAGGAAAAGACACGAGCTACTTTAACCAATCTTGAAAATAACAAAAATGAAACAATTGGAAAGACAGCAAGGTATCAGGTTACAAAAGAAGGTCTGAAAAAAGTAGAAAAAATGCCAGAAACAACGGTTTTAGACGGAAATCAATTTGGTTGGACTTTAAAAGGTTATAGTGATAGAGAAATCGCAAAAGTAGATTATAATAGGGAAACAGAGAAAATGCAGGTGAAGTTAGAAGCAGGTGTACCACATTCTTACTTTAATAATACGTATGCAAGTATTAAAGTACAGAATTCATCTGGTAGTGTTGTGTACAATAAGGAAATCATGGGAAATAGAAAACAAACTGCTGAAAGCCAAACCGTGCCCGTAAAAGTGGGAGATTACATTGAGTTTACCCATATAGAAGGGGAAGCAGTAAAGGAAAAGACACGCGCTACACTAACTAACCTTGAGAATAGTAAACAGGAATATATAGGTAAGAAAAGAACCTATCAAGTTACTTCTACGGGATTGAGCAAAATAGATTAATATGAAGAACCTTCGAATTATTAGTAAGATGCTAAATAGTCGTTCATAATGAACGACTATTTAGCTTTTATTTAAAGAGAAGTGGAATGAAAATACTCTCTTGTTTATATATACTCTTATTTTCATCAACTACTATATTTTTTAATGTAACTTGTAAACTCTCTCATCTTTTATCTATTAAGAAAGTTTGTAACAGAACCTAAAAATATATATGAAAATCTGTGTTAATTTATTAATTTTAATATGATTTTTCGCTTCAATTATAGTATTAGCAATATGATTTTACTATGTTTATAGAGTATATATAAAGATTTAAGATGATAAACTATCTTATAAAAGGCTATTATCCAATCATTTATCTGAAAATTGAGAAAATATGTGTAAATAGATATTATTGTAAATACATATATAATTCATTTTAATTTTCTGACATTAATCATCGGCATTCTTATAATAATCTTTGGTGTATATTGTGATAAATAAAATGTACGGTGTCAGTATTTAAAAGGTTATATATCATAACTTTAAGGGGGAAGAAAACTATGAAAATGAAGAGTAAGATGATCATGACAACAGCGCTTGCAGCTACTTTAGCTACAGGTGCATTACCTACTACATCGGTATTTGCTGCAGAAAAAGAAGCACCTATTCAACAAAAAGAGTCACAAATTAGTATTCAACCGCTTGCACAGAATAATTTGGAAACAGCTGTTAATGCTGCTTTACATGGTCCCGAAGTCAAAAAAATCAAAGTATTCGAGCACGAATTTAATGTAAAACCAATTGAAGTTGTAAATTTAGCTGGCGGTAAAAAGTATGTTAAGGGACAAATTTCTCATCATTTAAGTTTTCGTCCAGATGATCAATTTTATTATGAGTTTACAGTACAAGATGGAAAGGTGATAGATAAGCCTGTGTTTAATATTGATAGGGGTGGTTTTACACCATTTGTGGCTCCGCTTTTATCAATTCTTGCTGCGTATAATGGAATCCCAGTTAATCCAAACGATTTAAACTCCCTTGGTCAACAAATCGGAAAAGTTATAGATGGAAGCTGGGAACAAGCAGCACAATCTATTGCCACTGTAGTTAGTTTAACTTTTAATGAGTAGGAATTGAAGGGGAAATAAGATTTTGTTTACTTTTGCAGAAGCCCATTTTTCGTAAGTATCCTTGTTATAAAAACTTTTAAATAAATATAAACCAAGTATTAACACACCTGTTATATTTTCTTAATTTGTTAACCATCTTGTCTATCATTATATGTCACAAAATAGGAGTCTTGTTTAAGACTTCTGTTTTGTTTGTATAAAAAATGAGTGGCTTCGATTCTTTTTAAGATCCGTGAAGTATGATGAAGAACGGTGTCTTTACATGTCTATGGTTCGGCTCTATGAAATTTGTATATGCATGAATCTGATGGTTGTTGGATGAACCGCCATGGCCCTTCAAAATTTGAAGTAACAGACCGCTATCAAAAAATATTTTTAAGCAGAAAATCTCATTATTCTGGGAAAAGAAGCAATGTATATTGTAAAAAAACGCACCTTATTTTATGAGACTAAACTATTAAAAATTAGGAGAGATATAATGAAGAAAATAAAAATGAAAAACATCTTAAAAAGTGGAATCCTTACTTGTTTTACACTTGCAAGTTTATGTACGACTTCTACAGTATTTGCTGATAGTCATCCAGGTTATTCCTATGAATCCAATATAGGCTATCAAAATCCAACATGGATGTCAAAACTAGAAGATACAAAAAGAATAAGCGAAGTATCTATCCCGGGGACTCATGGTTCAATGGCTTTACATGGGGCAAGTTTTATTGATGAAAATTTGACAAGAAATCAAACAATGACCCTATCTCAACAATTCAATGCAGGAATTCGTTATGTAGACATGCGTGTTAAACGTGTAAAAGATTCTTTTGCGATGCACCATGGAATTGTAAATCAAAAAGCAATGTTTGAAGATGTATTAAAAGAGACAATTCAATTTCTAAGAGATAATCCTAAAGAAACTATTTTAATGCGTTTAAAGGAAGATACTGATCCTGAAAGTGGCTCGCTATCATTCGAGGAAATATTTAAAAATTATAAAGACCGTAATGCTTCCTATTTTTGGGATCCGAATTCCGTACCATCCTCAGAAAAAAATAATCCTAAGTTAGGAGATGTTCGAGGGAAAATTGTAATATTACAAAATTTCTCGGCATCTCAAGAATATGGTATTAATTATGAATCTTTGAATACCCAAGATAAGTTTGAAGTTGGCACTGGACCAGACGGAATGTATGAAAAATGGAATGCGGTGAAAACCCATCTTCTAAATGCAAATAATAACTTTAACAATGGTAAGATCTATCTCAACCATTTTAGTGGCACGGGGGGTGCAGCAGCATTATTGAATAATTGTTATCCTTGGTTTGTTGCAAGTGGAAAAGAGAGCAGAAATACTAATAGTAATCCAAAACTGATTCAAAAAAATGTAACAAATGAATGGAGGGATTTCCCTCGTGATATAAATGGACAAGTATTTTATGGGGGAATGAATACACTTGGAACTGATTTCATACAACAAGGTGGTATTAAGCATTCTGGTATTATTGCTGCTGATTTTCCTGGACCAGGTTTAATAGATAGTATTATCAGATTAAATGGGATAGACTCAAGTGAAAAAGAAATATTAATTTCCCAAATTTCTTCTGAATCTAAGCCATTATCTGGACAAAAAAATCGATCAAGTCAAAACTTTAGCATTAATAATTTACCCACAGGAACAAAGGGATTAAAATGGGTTATCGAGCCTACAGAAAAAGATAATGCTTCTACTATTTCCTTCAATGTTATGATTGATGTTTCTCTGGGGACGGATTCTGTTCGTTGGGGAAACATTTCGAATGGATCTAGGACTGAAGCATATACAAATTCTAAATACTATATTGCAAACCCAAGTGGCGCAACAAACAAATTTACAGTGAAAATATACGCTATTACAAATTAAGGCATTAGTGTAAAGTTTCTTCATAAGGATAAGGTTCTATTCTTATCTCTTTTTTAAACGAACAGACTATGCTAATTGAACTGTTCGTTTTCTTATGATAACAAAAAAGAGCGTCAATACTTAAAATCCTCACGGACTGTTTGAAGTGGTGAGTAGTTCAAATCAATGCATAGTAGAGGATTGCGAGCTATGATTCGTATTCAATTTATCATTTTAGCCAAGAAGACTCCTTCCTCAAGGAACGCGAAGTGAGTAGGTGGGAGATGAATTGGCTTCGGACAAGGGATGGCAGGAAGCCATCTTAATTGTTCGACATACATAAACTGTTACTTCACTACCTATCGAATGTATGTTTGTTGTATAATAGAAACATACCGAAATGGAGGTGAAATGAATGATGATTAATAAAGCATATAAATTTCGTATCTATCCAAATAAAGCACAAGCAACCCTAATCAATAAAACGATTGGCTGTTCTCGTTTTGTATTCAATCATTTCCTATCTCTATGGGATAATGCATACAAAGAAACAGGGAAAGGTTTGACATATGGTACATGCTCTGCCAAACTCCCTGCCATGAAGAAAGAGTTTGTTTGGCTAAAAGAAGTGGATAGTATCGCGATTCAGTCGTCTGTTCGCAACCTTGCGGATGCTTATACACGCCTTTTCAAAAAACAAAACAATGCCCCGCGTTTCAAATCTAAGAAGAACAACGTACAATCTTATACCACAAAACAAACAAATGAAAACATTGCCGTTGTAGGAAACAAAATAAAATTGCCAAAACTAGGTCTTGTTCGATTTGCCAAAAGTCGTGAAGTAACAGGACGTATTTTAAATGCTACAGTTAGACGGAACCCTTCTGGCAGATACTTTGTGTCATTGTTAGTTGAAACAGAAGTGCAAAAACTTCCGAAAACAAACTCTTACATTGGAATGGATGTGGGACTAAAAGATTTCGCCATTTTGTCAGATGGAACAACCTATAAAAATCCGAAGTTTTTTCAATCGTTAGAAGAGAAGTTGGTAAAAGCACAGCGTGTTCTTTCTAGAAGAATGAAAGGATCTTCTCGCTGGAATAAACAACGAGTAAAGGTAGCTAAAATTCATGAATACATGGCAAATGCTAGAAAAGATTACTTGGACAAAATCTCAACTGAAATCATCAAAAACCACGATGTTATCGGTATAGAAGATTTGCAAGTATCTAATATGTTAAAGAATCATAAGTTAGCAAAAGCGATTAGTGAGGTATCATGGTCACAGTTTCGAACCATGTTGGAATATAAAGCGAAATGGTACGGCAAACAAATCATTGTCGTATCGAAAACATTTGCTTCAAGCCAATTATGTTCTTGTTGTGGATATCAAAACAAAGACGTTAAAAATCTAAACCTACGCAAATGGGATTGCCCTTCTTGTCATACACATCATGATAGAGATATTAACGCAAGTATCAATTTAAAGAATGAAGCGATAAGGCTTCTAACCGCAAGGACTGTGGAGATAGCCTAATAAATTAGAGTTCGATAGAACTCTTTACTTAGGAATCCCCCCTTCTAAAGAAAGTGAAAGTGGGGGTAGTTCAAGCTACCAACCTTATGGTCAACATGTACTTTTAAATCGGTTAAAAAAGAGGAAATAATATGTAATTATAAAAACCTATTGAAAACGCTAACACTGTTGGCTATAATCAGGGTATAAAACTTCAAATGGATTGTGACTGTTCGGCAGGCAAAACCTAAATTATGGTGAAACCAGATTTTGAAATACTGGATTCTAATTAATTTAGGTTTTTTTATACTCTAAAGTATATAGCTGCTGCTGAGCAATCAATATCTAAAAACCTAATAAGGTGATGATATATGCTCATAAAAAAAGTTTTCAATAATAATGTTGCTTTGGTAAAACGTACTGGAACAGAAATGATTGTCATGGGTAAAGGAATTGCTTTTCAAAAAAAAGTAGGTGAATATATTGATGAATCCATAGTGGATAAAGTATTTGTGCTAGAGAAGGAAAGTCAAGTATCGAATAAATTATTACAATTAATTAATGAGATTCCTACGGAACACTTCGAGCTTACTACCCAAATTGTGGAATATATAAAGAAACAAATTTCTAACTCAATTAGTGATAATATTTATCTTACCTTAACTGATCATATTAACTTCGCAATTAATCGATTTCAACAAGGTCAAATTATTAAGAATCCTTTATTTTGGGAAATAAAAAAGTTTTATCCAGAAGAGTATAATGTTAGTTTAACAGCTCTTACAATAATTAAAGAGCATACTGGATTTGAACTACCAGAAGAAGAAGCAGGTTCTATTGCCTTACATGTAATTAATGCACAACAAGATAATATAGTAATGGAAGAAACCATTATGGTAACAAAAATAGTAGGAGAAATTTTAAAAATTGTAAACTACCATTTTGGAATCAAATTAGATGAAAAATCACTGAACTATAATCGTTTTGTGACACATTTAAGGTATTTTGCTTATCGTCTCTCTCGTAATGAACAAATAGTAGAAGAAGATAGCTTATTATTTCAACAAGTTAAGGAAAGTTATCCGGAAGCTTATGGTTGTGCAAAGAAGATAATGGCGCTTTTAAAATCTAACTACAATCAAAAGCTTACAAAAAATGAGATTACTTATTTTGTTATTCATATAAACCGTGTTACTCAAAGAAAACTAAATCAAAATGATTAATTTACAGGATTGTGACTGTTTGGCAGGCAAAACCTGAGTTGAAGCTTATGTATATGCATAGTTTCAACTCAGGTTTTTTATATTTCTGATGCTACATTTTATAGCATTGATCCTTATCTAATCAAAAGCTAAGAAATTCTCTTAGAAGAAACCTTTTGTTTCTCCAATTTCCTCTTTTGGTGTCCAAGGGGTTAAGAGTTTGAGTACAAATCTCTAAGGAAATTCAGGCTATCTTGATATATATAATAATTTTCAATAATAAAGGAGTGTGTAGAATGAAATATGAAAAATTATCAAAAAAGATTATACAAGGAATTGGAGGAAAGGAGAATGTCAAAAGCGTTGTCCATTGTGCTACGCGTCTTCGCTTCCAACTAAATAATAAAACGCTTTTAGACAAAGAAAAGTTAGAACATTTAGAAGGGATACTTAGTGTTGTTGAGAGTACAGGACAAATTCAAATTGTAATTGGTTCAAATGTTGCAGATGTGTACAATGATTTAGTTCAAGTAGGAAACTTTAATAGTGGATCTGCTCAATCAAATAATCAACCTAAAGAAAAGGTAAAGCTCACAGCAATGATTTTCGAATTAATCTCTGGTACGTTTACACCACTCTTAGCACCACTTGCTGGAGCTGGGATGTTAAAGGCGATATTAGCAGTATTAGTTATGTTTGATGTTCTTTCTGAAAAAAGTGGTACGTATGGAATCCTAGCAGCAGCAGGAAATGCTATTTTATACTTTTTACCTGTTATGATTGGTATTACTCTTGCTATTAAACTTGGTGCTAATGGATATATGGGGGGAATTATTGGAGCTTCATTATTAGAACCGAATTTTACTAGTCTAATGAGCAATGGAGATACAACTTCATTCTTGGGAATTCCGGTCTTATTAATGGATTATTCTTCAAGTATCGTTCCATCCTTTATTGCTGTACTTATTTATGCACAATTGGAGAAGTTCCTAAAAAAAGTTATCCATAAGGATTTACAATTATTTCTTTCTCCAATGATTTCATTGATTATTATAGTTCCATTAACAGTACTAGCGTTTGGACCTTTCGGAATTTATGTAGGAAAAATGATTACCTCTAGTATTAACTTTTTAAGTGAACACAGTGGATTACTGACTGGTGCAGTGATTGGAGGTACAATGATTATTTTAGTAGTCTTTGGACTTCATTGGGCACTCATTCCAATGAGTATCGAAAACTTAACGAATGGTGGAGATCCAATAGATCCAATGTGGGCAGCAAGTACATTTGCACAAATGGGAATCGCTTTAGGAATTTTCCTGAAAACGAAAGACAAAAAACTAAAATCTCTAGCAGGATCTACTACAATTACTGGTTTACTTTCTGGTGTAACAGAACCAATTATTTATGGCTTAATTTTAACTCATAAGCGTACCCTAGCTTATGTCATTATTGTTGGTGCTATCGGAGGCGCATTTATTGGGTCATTTAAAGCCGAAGCAAAAGCGTTTATGCTGCATAGTATTTTTACACTAGGCGGTTCTACCACTCCATGGTTACCTTACTTTTTTATGATCTTACTTACAGTTGGTGGAACTACACTGCTTACTTATTTCTTTGGATATGAAGATAAACCTTCAAAACAGAAGGGAAAGGTAGAAGTGGAGCCTAAGCAGCTGAGTAATCCTAATAACACAAAAAAAGTATTAAACAAACAGATAATTAACAGTCCATTATCTGGACAAGTCATCCCATTATCAAAAGTAAGCGATCAAGTATTTTCATCCGAAGCAATGGGTAAAGGTATAGCCATTAATCCTAATAAGGGTGAGGTGATTTCCCCAGTAAACGGGACTGTGACTACTATGTTTCCAACTGGACATGCAGTAGGAATTACCTCAGATGATGGAATCGAGATTTTAATTCATGTAGGAATTGATACAGTTCAATTAAATGGAAAGTATTACACTAAGCTTGTAGAAACAGGAGATTCAGTATCGATGGGGCAATCTTTAATTCAATTTGAAATCGATAAAATTAAAGAAGCTGGATATGAAACAACGACACCTATTATTGTGACAAATAGCAATCAATTTCTAGATATTATTCACACGACGAATCAATCCGTCTCAACTAATGCAAATTTATTAACAATAGTAAAATAGGGGGTATTAAATATGAAACCATTCTCTAAACCGTTTCCTGAAAATTTTTTATGGGGTGGAGCAACAGCAGCGAATCAAATTGAAGGGGCTTATAAAGAAGGTGGAAAGGGCCTTTCTACAGCAGATGTACTACCAAATGGTGTATTTAGCCCACCAAATTTCTTGCTAAATGGAGATTGCTCTTATCATACTGCAATTGACTATTATCATAACTATAAACAAGATATTGCTCTCTTTGCAGAAATGGGATTTAAATGCTTCCGTATGAGTATAGCATGGACTCGGATTTTTCCAAATGGTGATGAGTCTCAACCAAGTATAGAAGGGTTAGCTTTCTATGATCAAGTATTTGCCGAATTGAAAAAATACCACATTGAGCCTATCGTAACAATATCTCATTATGAAATGCCTCTCAATTTAGTGAGAAAATATGGAGGATGGCGAAATCGTAAACTTATTGATTTTTATTTAAAATTTGCTACTACTTTATTTGATCGCTATAAACACGTGAAATATTGGTTGACGTTTAATGAAATTAATTTTGTAATTCATGCTCCTTTTACTGGTGGGGGACTCGAGTTTAAAGAAGGGGATCATAAACAAAATATACAGTATCAAGCGGCTCATCATCAATTTATCGCAAGCGCTTTAGCTGTAAAAGCAGGTCATGAAACGATAAAGAATAGTAAGATAGGTTGCATGCTTGCCTATGCGCCAACTTATCCGCATACTTGTAATCCTGAAGATGTATGGAAAGCTATGATGTTAGATCGTGAAACAGTATTCTTTACTGATGTTCAAGTTCGAGGATATTATCCGTCATATACTGAAAAATATTTCGCTGAAAATCAAATAAAAATCACAATGGAACCTGGTGATGAGGAAATTCTCTCATCCCATAAAGTAGATTACCTAGGTTTTAGCTACTATAATAGCGGTACGGCATCTGCTTCTCCTGATAAACATGAAACTTCTGCCGGTAACTTACAGGTTGGTGGTGTTAAAAACCCATACCTAAAGGTCTCAGATTGGGGATGGGAAATTGATCCAAAAGGTTTACGCATAGCCTTGAACTTGTTATATGATCGATACCAAATACCTCTATTCATTGTTGAAAATGGTTTTGGAGCAGTAGATGTACTAAATACAGAAGATACAGTACATGATGATTATCGAATTAATTATTTGAAAACTCATATTAAAGAAATGAAAGAGGCCATCACTGATGGCGTTGATTTGATAGGTTATACTACATGGGGGCCAATTGATTTAGTAAGTGCATCAACAGCAGAAATGAAAAAGCGTTATGGATTCATCTATGTAGATAAGGATAATGATGGAAATGGAACCCTAAAACGTTATAGAAAAAAAAGCTTTGCATGGTATAAAAATGTTATTGCCTCTAATGGTGATAATTTGGATTCATTTTGAAATTAATTTTCAACCCATTATCCGAAAAAACTCTCTTTCCTCAAGCGTGTACAGGGCGATAAGTGGGAGAAATCTTTCGGTTTGATGCAGCCAAAAAATTTCTGATAAACTAGAAACGGTTCTGTTGTAGCGTTTCTTAACACATAAAACGGTGAGGAAATTACAATTGAATTTTATGAAGCCGCTAATAATTTTTGTAATACGCTATACGACGAATAGACGAGGTCTGATTGAAGACTTCGTCTTTGTTTATGTAGTTGGAATCGATAATTAAAGAGTATAAAGAGAAGAAATAAAGTAAAGTTATGAACCACCTAATTAACACATATTACTTCATAATACACTTAATAATTATATAATTTTTATATAGCTATTTAGTTTATCATTTTGCAGTAGGGCGGATTTTGAAAAAGAAAGAAGAAACAAATTATCTGCATGTGTGCTAAGGGACAAAACTACAAAATCCATTAAAATAGAACCATGGCGTTCATTGAAAGAAGAAATGAATGTTTTAGGTTTTACGGACAGTGATACTTTTTAAGTTCAAGTGGTATTATATAATCCGAATAAGGGCAATAAGCAAAAATACAAGCAAGATAATAGGGATCGCGCCACATTGCTATTAAGCTAAGCGTATATAAGTTTAAGCTCTTTTCAGCACCTTTTACAGATTTCGCGATGTGGGAAAGACGATATCGAACTTTAGTCCGCCTTTAGGAATGGGATGAAAGTATCGCTTTTTCATAGAAAAACAGTTGTGTTTTGTTTATACTTGAACGATAGACAAGTAAATAGAAGGTATATTTAAAGAAAGTACCTATACTACTAAAGGTACTTTCTTCATTTTAACGGTAAGAGGACATATTGTATCAATTAGATAATAACTTATGAATGTGAACTATTCACCACTTAGCAAAGCTTGAAGTGGGAGCTTCTCAGTTCCACGATGAAAGCAACCTCTCGTCTCCCTGAGAATTACTTCGGTGTGTTCCATCCTAGATGTCCAACGCTTGAGGAAGGAGAATTTTTTCGGGGAATTCGTTAAAACATACTCCAGCCTTTTTGCGCGGAAAGTAGTTCTAGTATTTTAAAACCAGCTATACTATTTCCGTTAGCATCTAGAGCGGGTCCAAAAATACCAATTCCCATTTCTCCTTTTACGCATCCGAATATCCCACCGGAAACCCCACTCTTGGCGGGAATTCCGACGCGAATTGCAAATTCACCAGATTCGTTGTACATGCCGCATGTGACCATAAATGTTTTACAAATTTTTGTTATATGTTTCGGAACGATTTGTTTTTTTCTATATGGATCATATCCATCCATTGCAAAAATCAAACCAATCCGTGCTAAATCAATGCAGTTTACCTCAATTGCACATTGTCGTGTGTATAAGTCCATTAACGCCTCTACATCGCCATTGATAATGTCATTTTGTTTCATATAGTAGCAAAGAGAACGATTTAAGTAAGCTGTTTCTAATTCAGAGCCGGCTACTTTGGAAGAGTAATTAATTGTAGGATTGTCCGTAATATCACGCACAAAGGAAAGAATCCGTTCCATCTTCTCGTCATTACTATCCCCTGTTAGTATACTTGTAATCGCTAGTGCCCCTGCGTTAATCATTGGATTGAGTGGTTTAGAAGGGTAAGCTGTTTCTAGTTTAATAATAGAATTAAATGGGTCACCAGTTGGCTCCATTCCTACTTTAGAAAATACATACTCTTCGCCACGCTCTAAAAGTGCAAGTGCAAGCGTAATTACTTTTGAAATACTTTGAAGGGTAAAAAGCGTTTGGGAGTTCCCGGCATGGATATAATCTGTTTCTTTATGATAAATTGCAATCCCTAAATCATCTGGATTTGCATTTCTTAATTCTGGGATATAAGTAGCCAGTTTACCTTTTTTTGTATATGATTGTACTTGCTCTAGTAATTGTTCTAGGTTATTTGTTCGAATAGAGTGCATAACTAATACGTCCTTTTCCTTTTTATCTTTTTCCGCCAGAAGACTCTCTCCTTAATTTGTGTGAAGATGTGCTAGCACCAGCAGATAGGTGGGAGATGAATGTCTGTTAGCGTAAGCCAAAATACTTGCTATCATATACTTGTACAGCTTGCTCTTTGATAACTGACGATATGAGGTTGGTTGCAGAAAAATCGTTGCAATCGTAAAATCTTCAACGTTCTATCGTCCCACGCTTGCTGAAGTTGCGAAAACCAAGCTAAAGTAGGGATCGTGGTGAGTCAACGTACAAGACATTTCAGTTCTTACCGTAGGAACTACGGGCAGAGCCTGCTAAAATAACCGGTGGATACATCGGTGTTCGCAGGAATCCCCCACTTCAAACATCTCATTAGAGTGTTAAGTGGGGGTAGTTCAAAGTTGTGTTCATATAATCTGTATTTAATAAACGACCTGAATAAAGGTGTATTTTCGGTATTCTAAAATTGACTCCTCTGTATTTAAGAAAAGATTTTTGTTATCCAATCTTTTCTTTGGTGCTTTCGCTGTTCCAGCATTCAGTGTTATTTAAATTAGGAATATTAGTTGCATAGAAAATCGGATCTTTTCCGGCTTTCTTTTGCCTTAAATAATCTTTGAGAGCGGAGAAAGCATATTTTCCAAGGAGGATGATTGCAATTAGGTTGAAAATGGCCATAATCCCCATGAATAAATCTGCAATATCCCAAACAATTTGAACCGTTGCTATAGAACCTAGCATTACCATACCAATTACCGAAATACGATATATCAGTAATAATGTCTTACTACCACTTAAGAATTCAATGTTTGTTTCCCCATAGTAATAGTTTCCAACGAGAGAACTAAAAGCAAATAGAAAAATAGCTATTGCTACAAAGGTAGGTGCCCATGGCCCAATATGAGTTTTCAATGCTTCTTGTGTTAATTGAATCCCATTTAGATCTGTAGCATTGTGCATATCGGATAGAAGTATCATAAATGCAGTACAACTACAAATTATTAGTGTATCCGTAAAAACACCAAGTGTTTGAATAAATCCTTGTTTAACAGGATGTGTAACATTGGCAGTCGCAGCTGCGTTTGGCGCACTTCCCATGCCAGCTTCATTTGAAAATAAACCACGCTTTACTCCTAGAAGAATCGCAGCACCAAGCCCTCCGCCTACAACTTCCTTAATACCAAAAGCATGCAGCAAAATTTCTTTGAATAAAATAGGAACTTGCGTAATATTTGTAATAACCACAAATAGTGCAACACCAACATAAAGAATCGCCATAAATGGTACAATCATTTCTGCGACACGAGCAATCCGTTTTACGCCTCCAAAAATGATTAGTGCTATCAAACCTACTAGTATACAGCCGACTATTGTAGGCTCTAGGTTGAATGCGTTTTCAAATGCTAGCGTAACTGTATTCGCTTGAACAGCATTAAACACAAGACCAAAGCAAACTGTAATTAAAATTGAGAAAATAACTCCCATCCAGCGTTTATTTAATCCTTTTTCCATATAGTAAGCTGGACCGCCTCGAAATTTATTTCCATCTTTTACTTTGTATATTTGAGCAAGTGTACTTTCAACAAATGCAGAAGCTCCTCCAATTATTGCGATAAGCCACATCCAAAATATTGCACCGGGCCCGCCGGTGGAAATCGCAATGGCAACACCAGCTAGATTTCCTGTACCAACTCGAGAAGCTGTACTCATGCAAAATGCTTGAAAAGAAGAAACTCCATTTTTTTCTTTTTGTGCTTTACGAGTTGAGGAACTTGCACCATCACTAAGTAAGCGAATCATTTCACCAACATAGCGAAATTGTACAAACCTTGTCTGAATTGTAAAATAGCATCCAACCCCAATTAAAAGAGCAATTAGGATGTAACCCCATAAAAATTCATTTGTAATTCCAATGAATTTGTGGATGGGAGTGATTACATCTTTAATAAAATCCATATGCCTACTCCTCCTTATTCTAATGAATATATATTTATCTAAAAAGACATGGATTCAGTATGACAAAGAAAATAAGCGGAAACATGATGTTCAAAAATTATTTTATCTTTTTCCGACAGAACACTTACTCCTCAATTTGTGTGAAGGTGTGATAGCACCAGTAGGTAGGTGGGAGATAAATGTCGGATGGCGTAAGTCAAAACGTTTGCGACCATATACTTGTACAGATTGCTCTTTGAAAACTGAAGATATGAGGTTGGCTGCAGAAAAATCGTTGCAAACGTCAAATCTTCAACGTTCCATCGTCCCACGCTTGCCGAAGTTGCGAAAACCAAGCTAAAGTAGGAAGCGTGATGAGTCAACGTACAAGACACTTCAGTTCTTACCGTAGGAACTACGGGCAGAGACTGCTAAGATAACTGGTGGATACATCGATGTTCGCAGGAATCCCCCACTTCAAACATTTCGTAAGAGTGTTAAGTGGGGGGAGTTCAAAAAAGCTACCATAATGTTATTACCAGGAAAAATTCAATCCCGATACTATTTTCGTTTATATATTTTCTTTTTGTACACGAATCAGATGCCCCTTTAGAGTTACATTGTTCCAATGATTACAATTGCCTTAATGATTTTAGGTAGTAGAACATTGTTTAGTTCTTCCTGAAATCATCAAACCAATCAAACTACCAAGTAAGGATATTAAAACCCATCCCATTCCTTCATTATATAGAGGAACGTATTGCATGAAAGTAAGCAACGAGTCACTTGCAAGTTCTGCTGTTTCTAATCCTTGTACTATACTAATCAGTAATGCTCCTAAAACTGATCCAACATAGACAGCCTGCTTATCTTTTATAAATCGATCAAAAAAAGCGAGGATAATTAGCACAATTGCTACAGGATAGATAACAATTAGGATAGGTAGGGAAAGTTTAATTAGCATAGACAAACCAAGGTTTGATACTCCAAAGCTAAATAAGCAAATAATTAAAATGATTTTGTTATAAGAAATCTTTGGAAATAGTGTTGTGAAAAATCTCCCACATGCTGAAACGAGTCCTACAGATGTAGTTAAACATGCGAATAACATTGTAATTCCTAATAAGGAAAGACCATATTGCCCAAATAAATGTTGTACTACATTTGTTAATAACACACTTCCGTTTTCAAATGTGCCAAATGTTTGAGAAGTAGCTCCAATATAAGCAAGTGATATATATATGATAGATAATCCAAGCGCGGCTATAAGCCCTGCTACTATAGTAGATTTAGCAATGGATTTTTTATTTGTAACACCTTTTTCTTTTATAGCGTTAATTACGATAATTCCAAATACGAGAGCAGCAAGGGCATCCATTGTTAAAAACCCTTCAATAAATCCTTTGAAAAAAGGAGCTTCCTGATATGAATCAGAGGGTGTTGAAATAGATCCAACTGGTGAAGAAATTGCTTTAACAATAATAATACTAATCATGATTAGTAACAGTGGGGTTAAATATTTTCCAATTCTATCTACCAATTTAGAGGGATTTAAAGATAGACAATACGTTACAACGAAATATAAAAATGTATATAGGAGTAATATATACCATTGATTTTGCATGGTGTTACTTAAAAAGGGGGCAACTGCCATTTCATATGAAACAGTGCCTGTACGAGGAATGGCGAAAAAAGGGCCAATTGCTAAATAAATGATAAGAGGGATAATAACACCACAGGCGGGGTGAATCCTACTAGCAAGGGTACTAACATTTCCACCAAAAAGGGAAATAGCAGCGATGGCTAGTAATGGAAGTCCAATACTACTCACAACAAATCCCGAAATCGATATCCAAATATTCGATCCAGATGAATATCCTAATAATGGAGGGAATATCATATTACCTGCACCGAAAAATATTGCAAACAGCATAAGTCCAATAGGGATTGTTTCTTTAAAAGTTAACGATTGTTTCATAGAGCACTCTCCTTTTTTTGACGAAAAATGTCGAAATTTAAGTTTTTTTCATTATAACATATGAAATTAGAAAATACAGAAAAATAAAAATGAAAAAAATCCCTTATTTTACTTGAAATACTATTCGGAATAAATAAAATGATATAAATACTCAAATTTATTTTGTTATATGTTCTTTGTAGTTCGCAAAGTCAGAAAAAACATACTAATAGAAGAAGTAAAGAAAAAAGAAAAGGGACATGAACAGGAGCAGGCACCGATGGAACGTCCTGTTTATTGGTGCCCGCGAGAAAACAGACCTGTTTTGAATAAGTCAATTTCATTTTTAATATATAATTACTATAGATGAATGTTAGGGTTCAAATAACGGACATAATTTCCCCATATTCACTGCATAAAATTTTGTTAAGCTCTGAAATTCAAGAGGTAAATTATTCTTTATCATTGTAGTTCTTTTTTTATACGCTACTCTAAAATGCGTGTAATTATTAGAAATATGAATATGGGAAGAGGAGGGAGAACTGTTATTAAAGATAATTTCCACTTTTATTTATATACAATAATACAGAAATGGTGGTTTTTAGCATAAAATTACAGAATATTGAAATTGTTTTCGTTTGTAAATTTGCTAAAACTATTTTAAAAAAGGAGGGGGATTTAACACAGCGCAATACGTGCATTGTGTGTTAAAAATTAATATGAATAAACGACTTTATAACGTCTTAGCAGCGGTCATGGTACTTCAAATAGTAAACATAAACATTCCTACTACTTCGTTTGCAGATTCAGTAGAAAATGTAGTAACGGGAACTAAAATAACGTCTTCTGATATAGAAGCGATAAAGAGTATTGAAGATGATATGAGAGATGAGGATGGAAAAGGGGATAAAATAGATGAAAATGGTGAAATACAAGGAAACTTTATTGTAAATATCCAAAAACAAACTACTTTATATGATTCTCCTAATATACAATCTACTGTTACCAGTGAAATACCTAAACAAATAGCAACAGGAACAAAGAAGAAAGGTGACTGGTATTTTGTTCAAACAAGCTCGGGAGAAGGTTGGATATATAATAGTAATCAAACCTTTATAGAAAGAAATATCTATACTTTACCAAGTGATTCAAGAAAAATAGTAATTAATGAGAAAACAGAAGTTTATTCATCTCCATTTGATGAATTTAAAGAAAATGGTAGTTTAGAACCCCAAACACTAGATGCTATAACACAGGCAGGTGATTGGTTTCAAATACAAACTGATGGTGAAATCAAATGGATAAAGTCGCCTTCTGTAAAATTTAAAGGGTCAAAGCCTTCACTTATCAAACAAAGAGCTACTACTAGTAATATATATGGTGTACCATTTACAGAATGGATTGTTCCAAAAGGTAACGATAATATTCGTCCTGGATATGCGATGAATGCAAAATATATTACAATTCATGAAACAGATAATGAGAGCCCAGGGGCAGGTGCAAAAAATCACGCACAATATTTATATAATCAAGCAACAGGGAATACAGATCGTGCTGCTTCGTGGCACTTTACAGTGGATGATAAAGAGATTTATCAACATCTACCTTTAGATGAGAACGGTTGGCATGCAGGTGATGGAACGAATGGAACTGGAAATAGACAATCCATTGCAATTGAAATTGCTGTAAATAGTGATGGGAACTATGATAAAGCTGTGGATAACGCTCGTAAATTAACAGCATATTTGATGAGGGAGTTAGATATTACTATAGATCATGTGGTTAAACATCAAAATTGGAGCGGGAAAATTTGTCCATCAAAAATGATTAAAAGAGATACTTGGAATGATTTCTTAGTTGGTACAAAAAACTATTATAACGCTAACAATAAAGATGATATTACCGGTGGTTGGTATGAAAAGGATATTCGTGAATTAGCATCGCAAGGGATTATGGTAGGGGATGGACAAGGTTCATATTGGCCGGATCGTCTTGTTACTCGAGCAGAATTTGCAACATTTATTACTAGATCCTTAAAGTTGCCTGAGGGTACTTCAAACTTTACGGATCTTAATACGGCACACCCCTCATTAATAGATGGAATTAATCGTGCAGCAGCAGCTGGAATCATTAGTGGTAGGGGAAAAAATATTTTTGCTCCAAATGACACAATTAAGCGTGATGAAGTGGTCATTATGATTGATCGAGCGTTACAGTATAAAAATATTATTGGAAAGCTAGTAGACTTGCCTTTTACTGATCAGAACTTAGCGTATGATAAACAGGCTGTACAACGTGTTTATGGACTAGGGATTGTAAAAGGAAATGAAAAAAACGAATTTATGCCCAAAGGTACAGCCACTCGCGGAGAAGCTGCTGCCTTTCTGAATAGAATGCTACATGTATTAAATAATGATAACAATAATTCAATAGGTGTTGTTACCATAACTGGTTCTGGTGTAAATCTGCGCAAGGGACCTGGGACGACTTATGAAGTAATTCGTAAACTAAATAAAAATGAATCATATTCTGTATATAAGGAACAAAATGGATGGTTAAGTATTGGTGATAATCAATGGTTATTTTATGACCCTAGTTATATCTTTTTTAATAAAAATAAATAAATACTAGAAAAATCGTGTAAAACAGAAAGCATTCTTGTTAGCAAGAATGCTTTCTACTTTTTTGCATTTAAATTTCAAATATTTCGATGAATCCATATGGAAAATCTATATATCATTTTATCTGTATAAATCTTATTTGGAATGAAATACATTAAAAATGTTTGTTTTTCTGTAATTCCTGTTTTAAATCTTGCGAAATCTGTTGAACACTTTCTATATCAGGTTGTGCATAGTAGATACTATACAGGAGCCTCACTCAACAGAGACATATTTTAATTGCACTAATAAGCAAATTATATTTTGCGTGTTTATCTAATGTGAAAATAATGAGTTTAAAATTCATCCCTTTTCAAGATACAGGTTATATCGAAAGTGAGAGGAAATCAAGTTGAAATTTTTGTTATCTATTGGGCGTTTTTTGTTTTTTAAAATTTTTCCGGACAATAATCTTCAATAATAAAGCATCAGGACACGTGTAATAATAAAAAAATAAATTAATTTAATAGTTTATAGTTTATAAAAATTATTGCATAAATTGTAAAATTCGTTGTATAAAAATAAAGTATTATACAGATGTTTATATCTGTGGTTTGGGAATGTTATGATATCAAAAAGTGAAGAAATAGGTTTTTTTATTACTTGACAAGTTCAAAAATAGTGGATATGCTTTAACACGAAACAAACAAAAAATTTTAAATATTTATAACCTGTTAGGTGAGGCTCCTATACAAACACAGGCTATTGCCCAAAAATATCGAAAGATGCCAATGGGTAGAACAGGAATTGTCGGATTAAGGCTCTTCTTAAGATAGCTAAGTGATGAATCATTCATCCTTTACGTTGTATAGTGCCAAAACTCAACTAGGGGGAATGAGCTTTATTTAGCTATGTCTTTTTTAAATCGACCTCCTTTAGTTGAATCACTAGGGGAGGTTTTTTATATGCAAAATTTTATTTGTAATAAATCTCTAATAAAAGGGGGGAAAACTAATGATTGATGATATTGATCCCATATTTATTAAGAAATTTGTTTTCCCAGAAGTGGGAAAATGATAACAAGTACCATTGTCCTTAAGGAGGAATTACGATGAAAAAATGTTTGCAACAATTATTAAAGACACAAGACATACACTTAGTGCAAGAGCTTATAAAAACTCAATCCTATGATATTGCAATGGAAATGAAAGATTTTCATCATAAAGATCAGATATCTTTAATGAAATATTTTCCTACTGAAAAAGGTGCGAAAATTCTTAGTTACCTTACTCCAGAGGAGCAATATAATATTTGTACCAATTTGCCTTTGGATAAAGGTGAAGAGCTATTAGCAAGGCAATCTATTGATGACCTTGTTGATGTAATTCTTTCAATTCATGCACTTCAGGCTAAAAAGCTGATACAACTTATGTCTGAAGAATCTCAACAAAGAATTAGAAGTCTGCTGGTTTTTCAATCTGGAACAGCGGGCAGTCTGATGACAATTGACTATATTGCCGCCAGGGAAAATTGGAAAGTGAAAGATACGCTGTCGCATATTAGAAAAATTGGGGCAGGGGTAGAATCAATTTCGTATATTTATGTTCTTGATACGCGTGGTCAGCTTAATGGAATTGTTTCTATTCGTGAATTATTGCTAGCTTCTGATGATAAGAATTTATCATCAATAATGGCATCAGATGTCATTTCAGTTTCAGTGGATCTAGACCAACAGGAAGCTGTACAAAAGCTAATGGATTATGATTTATCTGCTATACCTGTAACAACGATAGATAATCGGATGATAGGTATCATAACCTTTGATGATGCAATGGATGTTTTCGAAGAAGAAGCAACTGAAGATATTCAAAAATTAGGAGGGAGCACCCCATTAGATAAGCCATATTTTGAAACCTCTATTTGGCAAATATACCGTAAACGTATAGGTTGGTTATTACTTCTGTTTGTAGCGGAAGCATATACTGGTTCTGTACTTCGACATTATGAAGAAACTTTGACTCATGTAGTAGCACTGGCTTTCTTTATTCCATTGTTAATTGGAACTGGTGGAAATACAGGTACACAGGTCGTAACTACATTGGTTCGTGCTGTAGCTCTAAATGAGGTGAAATTTAAAGATATATTTCGTGTTATGAAAAAAGAAGCATTAGTAGGTATTTTACTTGGGCTTACATTAGCCGTGGCGGCATTAATTCGTGCGTACACTTTAGGCGTAGGTACAGAAGTCGCACAAGTTGTAGCTATAACTGGATTATTCATTGTTATTTGGTCGTCTATTGTTTCATCTGTATTACCCTTGATTCTAAATAAGTTAAAGTTGGATCCAGCTGTTATTTCAGGTCCGTTCATTACGACATTAGTCGATGGGACGGGGTTAATTCTGTACTTTACCATTGCAAAAATGTTATTAGGCTTATAAAAAATTTATACTAAGTTTCTATACCTAGGTTCGTTCCCTTGAGGCTCCCACGGCTAAAGCCACAAGCTGACTAACGTCAGTGGGATTCTTGCTACCAAAGGCGAAGTCTATTTCTAGTATCGCTGACGTGCAAGATTGCGGTGTGCCATCACCACTCCGTATCCAGTGCATATAGCAGATACGGCACTCGTTCTATTACCAAACGAGTCAGATTAGTAGTTCTCAAATGTGTTTTAGCGTCTTGTGCTTGACGACTCAATACATTTTACGGAGTAGAAGAATTTGTTACTCCAACCTCATATGTATTATGTTTTCAGAGAACAAGATTGTTTTAGAAACTTTCACTTGTCTATTATGAAAATTATACCATTTCAAATTCTTGATGTACAGAACGTACCTTCGGTGTTTTGTTTGTACATCGCATTTGACCTCATTCTCATCCCACCTCTAAAGTGGGTGCTATCGCACCGTATTGGGCTTTCCCGTTCGGAAAATCTGTAAAGTTATTTTGTTTTTAATGTTTACGTTCTTTTTGATATACAAACAACCCAATCTAGGTTCTGCATTATTAATTTCAGGAATAGGGGCAAGTATGTTTATATGTTCTGGAATAAACATTTCTATTTTAATGAAATGGATAACTGTTACTTCAATTGTTAGGATACCGACTTTATACTTTCTTTTTAGGTTTGGTTTATCTGATGTTCAAATGGCACGTATTACAACGGTGTTCAATCCATTTCTTGATGCAAAAGGGGATGGTTACCAACTTGTAAATTCATTTATTGCTATAGGATCTGGTGGAGTTAGTGGACGTGAGTATGGAAATAGTATTCAACAGGAAGGTTTTTTACCTGAGCCTCATACTGATTTTATTATGTCAATTGTATCTGAGGAGCTTGGAATTATAGAGGTACTAATCATATTAACTGGTTTATTAACTATAGTACTTCGCTCTTTTAAGATTGCTTAAGGGTGTAAAAGTCAATTTGGAAGTCTAATATCAATAGGAATCGGGAGTATGATAGGTCTTCAATCTATTGTTAATTTAGGAGGTGTCACGGGAATGTTCCCTCTTACAGGCACCCCCCCTTCCATTTATTAGTTTTGGTGGAAGTTCTTTAATGGCTAATTTAATAGCAATGGGACTGTTGATAAATATCTCGATTTTCAATAAAAAGACAGATAATATATTTGCTTATGGAGGAGAAATGTTAAATTTAATAAACAATCTAGATTATAATGGATTTCGGTATATAAATGAGCATGTGAAAGGAAATGTATACATCGACTATTTAATGATCTTTTTTGCTGAATATGCTCAGTATATGTTCATACTATTATTTATGATTCTTTGGTTAAACAAAAAATATAAAAATAGAACCTGTGTAATTCAAGCTATTATAGCATGCTGTTTTGCTTTTGGATTGAATAGGATTATTGGATTGTTTTTTTATAGAGAACGACCATTTGTTTCTCAGTTGAATATAAAACAACTTGTTGAGCATACCGCTAATGCCTCTTTTCCTAGTGATCATGCTACAAGTGCCTTCGCAATAGCTATAACTTTATGCTTATATGAAAAACGTTTAGGTAAAGCATTTTTATTGTTAGCTTTTTTAATTGCTTTTTCAAGGGTCTGGGTAGGAGTACATTATCCGCTGGATGTATTAATAGGAGCTGTTTTAGGATTTTTATGGGCCTTCATAATCCATTATATAGTTAAAACTAACTTCAAAAATAATAAATAAAGCGTCTACACTATTATACTTGCGACAAACCACATTATATTCAAAATTTTTGCTGCTAATAAGAGGAAACTTATAAATAAAAATTACTTTTTACGGTGAGAATAATACTATTTAAGTGCAATTGCACTTCTAAATTTGATTAAAAATTCAAGGTGATTATAAAAATGTAGCTTTAAAATTATATTTTGAAAAAACAGGGGGATTTTATTTAATGGGTAGGAGGTTAAGTTGTTGCGATCTAATAAAAAAAAATCTTTTTATAATCAGGAAGTACTAGGAAAAAATTATAAAATGCTAAGTGAAATTGCAAAAAGTGATGTTGAGTCGACGTTTGCTTTTTTTAAAACATCGTCTCATGGACTTTCTCAGGAAGAAGCTACTAAGCGGCTTGAAGTATATGGGGAAAATAAAGTGATTTATCAAAAAAGAATAAAATGGTATATAACATTATTTAATTCTTTTAGAAGTCCGTTTATTTCTCTTCTAATAATATTAGGGATGTTATCTTTTCTTACTAATGATATAAAGGGTGCTATTATTGTAGGGATTATGGTGGCTGTAAGTGTGTTAATTCGGTTCATACAAGAAATTCGTTCTCAGAAGTCTATAGAAAAATTAAAAAATCTTGTATATGAAAAGGTAACTGTTCTCAGGGGGGGAGATGTTTTATATAAGGAAAATAAGAGGGCGGTATTAGAAGAAAGTGGAAAGGTACAAGTTGCTCTTGAGAATCTTGTACCAGGGGATATTATAGAATTATCTGCCGGGAATATTGTACCTGCAGATGTACGAATCATCTCATCGGAAAATTTACTTGTAAATCAATCATCACTAACAGGGGAAGCATTACCCATTGTTAAAACAAATCAGTATTTCCATATGTACAAAAAACGTAAAATTAGAAAAATCCAAAATTTGATCGAATTGGAAAATCTCTGTTTTATGGGAACTCATATTATAAGTGGTACCGCAAAAGCAATAGTTGTGGGTACTGGAACAGATACTTACTTTGGTTCAATAGCAAAGAATCAATTTAAACTGAACAAGATATCTGATTCTAGATTCGATAAAGGGGTAAGCAAAGTTAGCTGGCTATTAATTAAATTTATGATTATCATGACACCTATTGTTATGATGATACATGGAGTTATAAATGGGAATTGGTATGAGGCATTTTTATTCGCTTTAGCTGTAGCGATTGGACTTACTCCAGAGATGCTTCCAATGATTGTAACCGCTAATTTGGCTAAAGGTTCTATTAATATGAGTAAAAAGAAGGTACTTGTAAAACAACTATCTTCTATCCATAATCTCGGAGCTATGGATATTCTCTGTACCGACAAGACAGGCACATTGACAGAAGATAAAATGGACCTGGTACGATATACAGATACAAATGGAGAAAAGTCGGATAAGGTTTTGAAATTAGCGTATATAAATAGTTACTTTCATACAGCATATAAAAATGAAATTGATCTATCGGTTATGCGTTATGTAAGAGATAGTAGTGAATATGATATATCTCAATACTCAAAAATAGATGAATGCCCATTTGATTTTAATCGAAGACGAGTTTCAGTTGTTGTAGAAACAAATGCTAACGAACGAATAATGCTATGTAAAGGTGCTGTTAGAGAAGTTATATCAATTTGTAGTTATATAAAAGAAAATAATAAGATAATTCCTATTACAGATGAAATCCAACATAAAAATAAACACTTAATTGAACTCTGGCAGGAACGTGGGATGCGAGCTGTTGCAGTTGCATATAAGCAGTTAAAGGGTGATAAAGTGGGGAGTTACTCTATTGATGATGAATCAGATATGATACTTGTTGGATATGTTGGTTTTTCAAATCCACCCAAACAATCGGCTATGGCTGCACTTCATACTCTACAAAAGAAAGGGGTACAAGTGAAAATTTTAACTGGTGATAATGAGTCCGTGACAAGAAATGTATGTAGGAAAATGGGCTTGTATATAGGAGAACCAGTACTGGGTTATGAAATAGATAGTCTTCCTGATAAAGCATTAGTAAAACTTGCAAGTAAAACAAGTGTGTTCGCAAAATTAAATCCTAGTCAAAAATTTCGTATTATTAAGGCACTTCAAATGAATGGCCATACAGTTGGATTTATGGGGGATGGAATTAACGATGTGTTTGCTTTAAAACAGTCTGACGTTGGTGTATCTATCCATACAGCAGATGATATCGTTAAAGAGTGTTCAGATATTATACTTTTAGAAAAGAATTTACATGTATTAGAAGATGCTATTGTGGAAGGACGGACAACGTTTGGAAATATACTGAAGTATATTAAGATGACAGCAAGTTCAAATTTTGGAAATGTATTAAGTTTATTAATTGCTAGCGCATTTCTTCCTTTTCTTCCAATGTTACCAATTCAAATATTATGTCAAAACTTACTATATAATCTATCCCAACTTTCAATTCCATGGGATAAAGTAGACAATGAATTTTTAGTGAAACCAAGAAGTTGGGATACAAAAGATTTATTTCGTTTTATCATTTTTATTGGGCCGGTAAGTAGTGTTTTTGATATAATCATTTTTATTGTAATGTGGAATATATTTGGTGCAAATATTCTTGAAATGCAATCCTTATTTCAAACGGGTTGGTTCGTAGTAGGGTTACTAACACAATTATTAATTGTGCATATGATTCGTACTCAACATATTCCTTTTCTACAAAGTACGGCTGCTAGACCTGTTTTGATACTTACAGGTTTAGTTATGATTATAGGGATTTCCCTTCCATTTACCAGGTTAAGTACCCAAATTGGCTTAACTCCACTTCCGTTGTATTATTTCCCGTGGTTATTTGGAATTTTAACAATATATGCTCTAGTTACTGAAATTATAAAGAGAATATACATCAGGAAGTTTAATCGATGGCTTTAAAACTAAAACATTTTGTTGAAGTTCATTGTACGTTGAAAAGGCGAAGTCTCTTTGGAGACTTCGCCTTTTCGGTATATCATGAATTACAGGAATTACTAGTAGCCTCATAATATTTCCTCATATATTCATGCCTCTGTTTATCTCTTGTGAAACTTTGCACCAGAACCATATATATCCTAGAAACACATGTTTCCCTACAGAAAAGGTGAATTCATCTTCCACTTAACTTATTGGTGCTATGCACCTTCACACAAATTGAGGGGGAAGTTTTCTTGGCTAAAAATAATCTAGATAGTTTAATTTCTAATTGTTCCTGTATCTTTTATTTTAACGTGTGTATTCACACGTATTTTAGCTTTTGAAAAAGCGCGCAACCAATCTTCTTTTACCTTTTTCCATTCTTTATATTGAAAAGCTCTAGCATGTAATGACAAACCAATTGGATCAATTTTATTTCTCTGCATATCCTGTAACATGCCCTGTAATTTTTTATTAAACTCTTCCTGGATTTCATGTTCCAATCTACCTATATTCTTATTACCATGTAAAGGAGTTTTAGTTAAGTGTCCGTTGGTTTTTTCAATTAAGGATACATTCATACTTACATCTATATTAAAAATAAATTTACCTTTTTGGAAATCAACACTAATTTTTCTCTTTGCATTTTGTACGAAAACAGACGTATTTGGCTTTTTATCAGATTTTTTTGGAGAAAGAACAAGGTGTAGTATCATCCGACCTGTATTTTTTGACTTATTAATAAGGTTGAAAAACTTCACATCGGTTTTAGGAATCTTCGTTAAGTACTTTCCTTGATGATTTAAAAATGCAATTCCTACCGTATCAATTTCATTATTTGTTTTCTTGATAATGGGAACAGTTTGCGTCATTCCCTGTTCATTTTTTTCTCTCATTAATTGTTGAATCGTGGAAGAGACGGATTGATTATTTTGAATAGACGATTCGATTACACCATTTATATAAGATGGTAGAGATGGTTTACTAGGCTTATGAACTTTAAAAATTTCATCTGCAGGTCCATCTACAAGTACTACTTTAGCATTAATGGTAGCGTAAGGATCACGGTAAGAAGAATCAAGCTCCTGCAACCAATTTGATTCTTGCGCTAATTTTTTTCCGATTAAAATGATCTCAGCTTTGGAGGCTGTCATATAGCCCGTTAACTTCGTATCTATCTTACTGAATCCATTATATACAGTTGATGCCTGCGTCCAATGCTCTATAGTACTTTGTTGCTGTTTATGATGAAAGAGTGGTATGCTTGTGCCCACTTTTATGTTTCCATTAGAAGTTCTATCTAAGCCGATTAAAAGGATTAAAGAAACTTTTTCAAGAGGAATTCTCTGACTACAACCAATTAAACATACACAACAGATTACAATCCATATCCATTTTCGAATCAAAGCTGTTTCCTCCTAGCAAACCAAGTAAAAACAATGCTGTAAGCGAAAAAAAAGATTGGTAATAGAATAAAGAAAGTGATATTTAAGATATCCATAAGAGAATATATAAATAAATATTGATCCACATCGGGATTTAGAAAAACGAATAAGCCGACTATTAATACCATAAAACCAACTAGCACCCAATTGCGAACGGTTTTTTGAAATAAAATGGTCACAGATTCGAAACTGAAAAATAAATACGGATATATTGTAGTGGAAAATACAATCAAATAGTAAGCGATATATAAAATTTCTAATCGTTCTATGAAAGAAAAACGAACTCCTTTTAACAGATGAAATACTGGCCAAATTACGTCTTTTATCCCCTCCGGACTAAAGTACATATAAGAAAGAATAGTCACATATAGATAGAAAAACATGGTTCCAGTATTCGCTATTAGTATTCCTTTTATGGCTTTTTGTTTTTTTTGTAAGAACGGATAAATAAAATATGCAATTTCTAAGCCCGCATAAGGAGTAATGGTTTCTTTTGTTGCCTTTACAATAGGGTATAAGCCATCTTTAAAAATAGGTAGTAAGTGTAAAGGATTGTAGTTACTCTTTAGTGAAAAAAGAAGAAATAGTGGCATCCAAGTAGTGAAGAAGAAAACAAGCATAGAATAACTAGTAAGAGCCCTTAACCCACTCAGGGCTAAAATAATAAAAGGCAATAGTAATAATATGGAGATTTGATAAGCAGGAGAGGAAGGGAATATCCACACTTTTACAATATCAGTTGCCTTTAATAAAGTATTAAAACCAGCAAAAAATAGATAAAAGGCATATAAAAGAAGAAAAATTGTTCCTAGCCATTTACCAAAGTATGCATTTAAGATCTGAGAGAAATTTTTGTTAGGATTTCTTTGTAACATTAATATAATAATTACGCCAATTATAGAAGTAATTATCCATCCCAGAATGATAGAAATCCAGCCGTCTGTACCAGCGGTAGTGGCAAGAGGGCTTGGCATAATTAACATACCTGATGCAAGTTGCAGTGAATGAATGAAAACAATAAATTCAAATAAAGTTATGTTTTGGAATTTAAGATTCCCCATGCGAACCACCTTCTTTTTTCTTTTTTTGTTTCGGCTGTCCGGTACTCGAGCGGGTGGTGAGCATAGAAATAGGAAATCTTACAAATGAATCTTTTAACTCTTGGAGACGAAATGGTGCTATTGGCAATCCGTATGGTGAACCATAGGAAGTTATTGAAACAAAATGAGCAAATAAGAGCATTAATCCACTAACAATACCTACAATTCCAAAAAAGTAGGCAAATAACATCATTGGAAAACGAATAAGCCGAATACAACTTGATAAATCATAATTAGAAACAACAAATGATGCAATGGCAGTAATAGATACGATAATAACCATAACATTACTCACAAGTCCTGCTTGAACAGCTGCTTGTCCAATTACAATACCTCCAACAATTCCAATTGTTTGTCCAATTGGTTGTGGTAGACGAATACCAGCTTCACGAAGCATTTCTAATGTAATTTCCATAATAAATGCTTCTAGTAAAGGAGAGAAAGGGACTTTAATTCTTGACGTTGCAATAGAAGTATATAGATCTAAAGGAATGATTTCAAAGTGGAATGAAACCATTGCAATATATATTGCGGGTAAAAATATAGCTATAATAAATCCTAAAAATCGTAATAAGCGAAAAGATGATGCAATCAGCCAATGTACATTATAATCATCGGGAGTCTGAAAAAATCCAATTAAATTCATTGGAACGATCATTGCACCAGGAGATCTATCAATTAACACTGCTACTTTACCATCAAGGATATGATTAGAAATAGCATCTGGGCGTTCACTTAAATAAGCCTGTGGAAAGGGAGTCCAATTTTGATCTTTTGTAAAGTTGGACAATTCTCCTATGCTCAATACTGTATCAGTTTTAATTTTACAGATTCTTGTCTCCACTTCCTGTACCACATCTTCGTTAGCTACATCGCCTAAGTAAAGTAAATATACAAAAGTAGTGGCCCGTTCTCCGATTGTCAATTTTTTGATTTTTAACTCAGTAGAAGGAATATATCTACGAATGAGACCTATGTTTTTAGTGGCATTCTCAATAAACCCATCATGAGAACCTTTAATGGTAACTTCTGAAATAGGTTCCTGAATCGATCTTTCTGCCCATCCCTTTGTATTTATGAGAAGGGCTTTCTTTTCTCCTTCCATAAACAGTACACATTGTCCCTCGAGCAGCCCTTTTTTAATTTCATTCCATGTATATACTGTTTTTGTATAAGTAGCAATAATATTAGAATTAAATACTTGTCTGTCTTCATTTACTTCTTGTAATAATGGTGTAACGACATTTCCTTTTAGTACAAAACTATCTGTCAGACCTTCAAAATAATATAGTAAAACATTCGTTTTTGTTTTTAATTGTAATGGATGTTCAACTAAATCGGCACAAATATCAAAGATCTGTTCTAATGTATTCTTAAGTTCTTGTAAATTATTTGTCTGGATAGTTTCAACAATGGTATTTTCCATGGTTTCTAAGGTCTTTTCATTTAAAGACATGATTTACACCTCTTTACGTATAACAGTCGTGTTTTTATTATTTTTATATAATCAAATTTTATTCATTGGGATAGCAACAAATCGCTATCAACTTGAAATTTTGTGGCACCCCCAGAACGAAATTTTATAGCCTTCTTGAAACAAAGAATTTCATTTTATCATTATTTTTGTGGTGACCTGTTTGCTTGGTTTGATGGCCCCGTATATAAAAGTTTAAAGAACATTAATTTTACATATTACAAAATCGTACAAGTATATTAGCATATAGAACAATTCGAAATTGTTGTAGCACAAGGGAAAGAGAAGTATGTTGGCTCAGCAGCACCTTCCGCTGAAGATTTACAAGCAAAAGGTGCAGAAATGAAGGCTGAACAAAAGAAAGAAATAATACACCTTTTAAAACATTTTTAAGAAAAATCGGGAATATATTCAGTCCTTTAATTCCAGCTTTTGTTGGAGCTGGTTTAATCGCGGGTATTGCATCAATTTTGTCAAACAATATTACTGCCGGAAACTTAGACAGTACTACATGGCAGCAGTATGTGACTATTTTTAATGTTATTAAAAATGAGATATTTAGTTATTTGGTTATTTATGTAGGGATTAATGCTGCAAAAGAATTTGGAGCAACACCATCTCTTAGTGGATTCATTGGTGGTGTAACCCTTTTAACAGGAGTAACAGCTGATCTACCAATAAACAATATATTCAACGGTGAACCATTATCACCAGGTCAAGGAGGGGGAAACAAATTTAATTCATATTCTAATCTAGGTCTAAATTAAGGTAGTAACCAAATAAGAAATGGAGAAGATTTTATTATGAAAATAAAAAAACAAAAACCTAGAGGAGCATGGAAAAAATTCTTATATCTTTCCTCATAGTTTTTGGATTAGTTCTTGTGGGATTTAGTTATTGGAATCTTTCACCAATTCCAAAAGCTTTTTTGATTAAAAAAGCATTCGAAGGGGGAATGTTCATTCCGTCACTGGGTTAAGAAAAAGCCCTACAAGAAACAAAAATCGTTAAGGATATAAGTTATAAATCTAAGTTTCCAGATGGCACATTAGACATCGTTTATCCGAAAGATTATACAGAAAAAACTCCTGTTATTTTTTGGGTACATGGAGGTGGATTTGTAGGTGGTGATAAATCAGGTATCACTGGGTATGCAGTAGAGTTAGCTGCCTATGGTTATACAGTGGTGAATATAAACTATGCTCTTGTTCCTAAAAGAGAATATCCTACACCAGTACTCCAACTAGGTGGGGCTTATGAATATATATAAGAAAATGCAAAGGAATATGGCCTAAAACTAGATCGCGTTTATTTTGTAGGAGATTCTGCTGGAGCACAAATATCTGGTCAACTCGTTAATATTCAAATCTCTCCCGAATATGCTAATTTTGTGGTCCATATAATATGCCAGCTTTAGCTAAGATGGAAACAACTAAAGAAGTACAAGATTTTATGCGTATCTCTGGTTGGGTTTACTTAGGAGAGAAAGACTTTGAAAAATTACCTGAAGTAGAGATAGCTTCTATTTTTTAAAGATAAATTTTAATACATCTTCTATTATTTTAGCAGGGGATAGTGATAGAAAAGTGTGTACCTTTTCCTAGTTCACTTTCTATCTCTATATCTCCGTTTAATTCTTTAATAATACTGTACGCAATCATAGTACCAAGCCCAGTACCTTTTTCTGTTGTTGAATAAAATGGCAAGGCAATACGTTTTATTTGTTGGGGAGACATTCCTAT
>NZ_JBFTMD010000018.1:0-96697 GCF_056396785.1 Bacillus sp. 05T21
CCTTTTAATAATGCAGTGTTGCCYAGGCAAGCTTCTTTGTAGCCTTTGTTAGCAATTTGTACTGCATATGGTACTGTTACGTTTGTTAATGCAAGAGTTGATGTACGTGGAACCGCACCTGGCATATTTGCAACTGCATAATGAACAACGCCATATTTTTCGTAAGTTGGGTTGTCATGAGTTGTAATACGGTCAGTTGTTTCGAAAATACCACCTTGGTCAATCGCGATATCTACAACGACAGAACCTGGTTCCATTGATTGAATCATTTCTTCTGTTACAAGTTTTGGCGCTTTTGCACCTGGGATTAATACTGCACCGATTACAAGATCAGATGCTCTTACAGCTTCTGCAATATTGTAAGGATTAGACATTAAAGTTTTTACTTGGTTTCCAAAAATGTCATCTAATTGACGAAGACGTTCTGCACTTAAGTCGATGATTGTTACATCTGCACCTAAACCTACTGCAATTTTCGCTGCGTTTGTACCAGCTTGACCACCGCCGATAATTGTTACTTTACCGCGTTTCACCCCTGGAACACCTGCAAGTAAGATACCTTTACCACCTTTGTTTTTCTCAAGGAACTGTGCACCGATTTGCGCAGACATACGACCAGCTACTTCACTCATAGGTGCAAGTAATGGTAAAGAACGATTGTCTAATTGTACTGTTTCGTATGCAATTGATACCACTTTGTTATCAATTAATGCTTTCGTTAATTCTGGCTCTGGAGCTAAGTGTAAGTATGTGAATAAAATTAAACCTTCGCGGAAATAACCGTATTCACTTTCAACTGGCTCTTTTACCTTCATAACCATATCTTGATTCCATGCTTCTTCAGCAGTTTCAACAAGTTTCGCACCAGCTTGTACGTATTCTTCATCTGTAAAGCCTGATCCTACACCTGATCCTTTTTGAACAAAAACTTCATGACCATTTTGTACTAAATGTACAGCTCCCGCTGGCGTCATTGCCACGCGGTTTTCATTGTTTTTAATTTCTGTTGGAATACCGATACGCATTATTAGTTCCCCCTTGAGTTATGAAATGACCCCTGAATCATTTTTTAAAGCGCTTTCTATGCTCTTATATTCTAACATAATATCTCAATATTTGACAAAAAATAATACAAGTTTTCCGATAGATTTAATCCTACATTAAAGGACAGTATTATCCGTACCTCTCAGTATAAAGGATAAACTGTCCAATTATTCGAAACTTCACTTTATTTAATTCTATCGATGTCTATGAATAACATCAACAGCACCTGTTACTTCAATAATCGTGCCAGTAATCATATCAGAATCGTCCTCACATAAAAACGAAATGGTTCTTGCGATATCTTCCCCTGTTCCAGATCTACCAATTGGTGTGTTACTACCTTTCAGATTTCGTGCTTCTTCAATCGTTGCCTCTTTCATTTCACCAATTATATCACCAGGACATACCATATTCGCAGTAATACCGTATTCAGCTTCTTCGTATGCGACTGTTTTCGTTAAAGAAACAAGTCCGACTTTCGCAGCTGCAAAGGCTGAACGATAAATCCATCCAGGCGCGCTATCTGCCCCTTGAAATCCATAGTTAATAATACGGCCAAATTGCTGGTTTCTCATAATCGGTACGACAAGTTTTAATAAATGAAACACCGCTGTTAAATTACCCTGGATCATTTCATTCCATTCGTCTTCTTCGTAATCGACTAATTTTTTCCTTTCAAATACGTAAGGACCAGCATTATTAATTAAGAAGTCAATTTTGCCAAAACGGCTCATCGCTTCTTCTACTATTTTATGTAAATCTTCCTTTTTCGTGACATCAGCTTGCACGAACTGTAGACGTTCTTCCATATTTTTATATGTTTCTTTCATTGTTTCCATAGCACTTGTATCGCTATGATATGTTACTGTTACTGAATATCCTTTATCCAATAACTTTTCTGTTACTTGCTTTCCTAAACCTTTCGTACCGGCTGTAATGAGCGCGTGTCTCACAAACATGCCTCCTTTTAAATTGCTATACTCCATATGTAACAAGTTCTCGCTTCAATTACAACTAAAATGAATTAAGGCAAAGTTTTCAAAATTCTGTAACGTTTCCGACAAGCACATTACCAAAATTTGTTTTATAATAAAGTTGTAAACGGTAATAAAAATGATTGGGAGGAATTTACTATGAATAATACATATACAAATATTTTAATTGCGGTGGACGGTTCTAAAGAAGCAGAAAAAGCCTTTAAAAAAGCAATTCAAGTTGCAAAACGAAACAACGCAACATTAACAATTGCTCATATCGTTGATGTAAAAGCATACTCAGCAGTAGAGGCTTATAGCCGCGCAATTGCTGAACGTGCAAATCTATTTGCAGAAGACTTATTAGAAGACTACAAAAAAACTGCGCTTGAAGCTGGTCTTGAAAAAGTAGAAACTGTATTAGAATTTGGTAATCCTAAATCTAAAATTTCAAAAGAAATCGCTCCAAACAATAAAGTGGATTTAATTATGTGTGGTGCAACTGGTTTAAATGCTGTAGAACGTTTCCTAATTGGTAGCGTCTCTGAACATATTATTCGCTATGCGAAATGCGATGTCCTTGTTGTTCGTGGTGATGAGGAGCAAGGTGATCTTTAATTTATAATAAAAAAACACCAAGTCCACATGGGCTTGGTGTTTTTCATTTCACAAACTTCACTATAAATACAAGACAAGCTACAACAACAACGGTACCTGCCAACACATACGGCGGAAGGAATTTCAAAGACCATAGCGCCATCATTATCGTCGCAACAGTTAAGTACGTTTGCTTTGCATCTTCTGTCATTTTTTTACGAAGTAAGAAAACATACACATAACCGATTGGCGGCGTAATGAAGCAAAGAACATATATAATTTTTGATTTTAAATACCACTTTTGTTCGCCAAGTTTCTTTATGTCTTCTTCTATTCTCTTACTCTCTTGTTCTCTCACTTCTTCTTCAATCGGATCTTCCTCTACTCCTCGCCTTTCTTTCATATAAGGAAGAAAATGCATAAAAAAATAACATGCAAATACAATTACCCAAAATTCAATATCCAATCTTTCTAGTGGAATATACTCACTAAAAAATGCAGCAGCAATCACTAAAGAAAAACAATACGTTGTCATCCAAAATGAACGTTTTCTCTTTTTCCGTTCTATTTCTTTTTTATCTTTTACTTCTTGTACTTTCTTTTTTCTAGAAAGCCATACAGAAATACAGCAATCTACTACAAATAAAGTAAAGATAAATATTGCTATATGTATTGTTTCCACATTCTCAAATGAAAATATTTTTGGGAATGCAGCGTGTAATACAATTAGCGTATACAAAATTAACCCTACAAAATAAATACGTCTCATTTTCCATTCCTTTCTTATTTCCTAACATTACATTAACATACATTTTTTAGAAATAGACGGACAAAATATATGTGTTTAGAAAAGGAGGATGCTACATGGATGATTATGAACGTATTATTTTAGATGTGAATGATACAGAACTCGAAATGTTAAATACGATTCGCGAGCATTTTAAAGAAAAACATGGTGTTGAACTAAGTCACGGTGCATTGCTTCGAGATTTGATGGATATTGAATACATTCGAATTACGGAAGATCGACACAAGTATGATTAATCGATGAAAATTTAAGCCTAGAGCATATTGTTCTAGGCTTAATTAAATCCATACGGAAATGTTATAATTAGGAAAAAACATGGGGGATATCAAAATATGCAATCTGAAAATATATCAAAACATTTTCACACATTACATGTACAAAGAAACCAGTTCCTTCCTAAGCTTTATTCACTTTCACATGAACAACTATGGTATAGGAAAGAGGACGGAAAATGGTCTATTGGTGAACACTTTTATCACTTATATTTAATCACAAGGATGCTAAAAGTAGCGATTAAATTCTCTTTCACTCTTATCCCTTATGCCAAGCTAAGAAAAAACATCCCATTTGCAACTGAAATACATGACATTTATGCCGAATATAAAGAAAAACACGGAAAAGGAATGAAAGCTCCTTGGATTTTAATCCCTTCAAAAAAAGTCTATTACTCTATGAATGTAAACGAATTAGAAGAATTACTTTCACGTGAAACAGATGAAATAAAAAAACTAGTTCAAAATATAGAAGAAGATATTGCAGGACATATCGTATTTTCAGATCCAATTGCTCACTATCCTAACCTTATTCAATCTATCCAACTATTAGCGATTCATGAGAAGCATCATTTTAGCATTATGAAGAACAACTATAAAATGCTCGACTCCCTTCTAAAAATATAAAAGACTGCTCATATTACTTATCAGCAGTCTCCTATATCTATTTAAGCTCTTGATGCTTCCCACCCATACCACCTGGCTCATTGCTATCTTGGTGTACAGTTATTTTATTTGTTTTAGCATCTTTCGAAACTCTATATGTATACGATTCATTTGGTTCATCTTTAAACTGTACATTCATACCGTAAGAACCGATTTTACTATAAAAGGCCGGTTTTATGTATGAAATATCACTTTCTTTATATCCTTTCTCTTGCAAGTGCCACATCGTTGCGATAATCGCTTCTTCTCGCTTTTCTTGTTCACCAACAAACATATATTTGTCCAAAAGAAATACTTTCACGTTTGCAATTAAGCTAATTAACAGTAAAATGATAAATACTATTTTTTTCATAAATTTCCCCTAAATTGTGTTTTTTCACTATACTATAACTTACACACTAGTAAAAAAGAAAGTACGCCAGACTTTCACAGACTGGCGTACTTTCCAACTCAATTCCTAATAACTTCTTTAGTTAACCCCTTCGCCTTCTCCAAAGCCTTTTCAATCTGCTCAAATCCTGTCCCGCCAGCACTGTTACGACGCTTTACAGCTGCATAAGGTGAAAGAACTTCATATAAATCTTCTTCAAATAACGGACTCATTTCTTTATACGTTTCAAGTGGTACATCTAATAAATAGATTCCTTTTTGCGTACAATGAAGAACTAGTTTCCCAACAATTTCATGAGCTTGACGGAACGGCAGTCCCTTGCTTGCTAAATAATCAGCAATTTCTGTTGCATTAGAGAAGTCTTGCGTCACAGCTTGCCCCATTTTTTCTTTGTTTACAGTCATCGTTTCAAGCATGCCTGCCATAATATGAAGGCATCCTTCTACTGTTTTCACTGTATCAAACATTCCTTCTTTATCTTCTTGTAAGTCTTTATTGTAAGCGAGCGGCAATCCTTTCATTACTGTAAGTAAACTGAATAAATTACCGTATACTCTGCCCGTTTTACCACGAATAAGTTCCGCCATATCCGGATTTTTCTTTTGCGGCATAATACTGCTTCCTGTTGCGTATTGATCGCTCATTTCAATAAATTGAAACTCTTGGCTACTCCATAAAATAAGTTCTTCGCAAAAGCGTGATAAGTGCATCATGAGCATAGATGAGTTACTTAAAAACTCCAGTATGAAATCACGATCACTTACCGCATCTAAACTATTTTCATAGATTCCATTAAATCCAAGAAGCTCCGCACTATATTCTCGGTCAATCGGGAATGTTGTACCAGCTAGTGCTCCTGCTCCTAATGGTGAAATGTTAATACGCTTTAACGAATCTTCATAACGATTCACATCGCGATCTAACATCCAAAAGTAAGCAAGAATATGATGCGCAAATGAAATCGGTTGTGCACGTTGCAAGTGCGTATAGCCGGGCATAATTGTTTCAATGTTATTTTCCGCTTGATGAACAAGAACAGTTTGCAATTGTTTTGTAGCTTTTATAATATCTTCTACTTTTTCTTTTAAATACAAGTGCATATCTGTCGCTACTTGATCGTTACGGCTTCGGCCTGTATGAAGTTTCCCTCCTACTTCACCGATTCTTTCAATTAACATCTTTTCAATATTTAAATGAATATCCTCAGCTTCTACCGAGAAATCCAATTTATTTTCTTTCGCTTCCTCTAGTAAATACTGAAGCCCTATCTTTATTTTTTCTGCTTCTTCTTTCGTAACGATGCCTTGCTTTGCTAACATCGTTACGTGTGCGATACTCCCTTTTATATCTTGGCTAACCAATTGCTTATCAAAGGAAATAGAAGCTCCGAATTCTTCTACCCATGCTTCCGCTTCTTCTGTAAAACGTCCGCCCCAAAGTTTGCTCACGCTTCCACCTTCTTTTGATTCACTTGGCTGTATACTTTTGTAGGTAAACCGAATAATGAAATGAAACCAACTGCTGCATCATGATTAAATTCATCCTGGGCAGTATACGTTGCTAATTTTTCATCGTATAAAGAGTACTCAGATTTACGCCCTTCTACAATCGCATGACCTTTAAATAATTTCACACGCACTGTACCTGTTACATTTTTTTGCGTTTCTTGTAAGAAAGCATTGAGCGCTTGTTTTAAAGGTGAGAACCATAAACCGTTATAAATTAATTCTGTTAGTTTTTGCTCAATCATCGGTTTGAAATGAGCGACCTCTTTCACAAGTGTTAAATCTTCAAGTTCTTTATGCGCTGTTATTAATGTCATTGCTGCTGGGCATTCATATACTTCACGAGATTTAATACCGACAAGGCGATTTTCTACATGGTCGATACGTCCCACGCCATGCTTGCCAGCAAGTGCATTTAACGTTTTAATTAGTTCTGAAAGTGGGTATGCAGTGCCGTTTAAAGTCGTCGGTACTCCTGCTTCAAATCCGATTTCTACAAACTCTGGTTTATTCGGTGTATCTTCTAATGCCAACGTCATCTCGTATGCGTCTTCTGGCGGCGCTGCCCATGGATCTTCTAAAATTCCACATTCGTTGCTGCGTCCCCATAAGTTTTGATCGATTGAAAACGGGCTATCTAAATTAATTGGAATCGGTATATCATTTTCTTTTGCATATGCAATTTCTTCTTCACGTGACCATTTCCATTCACGTACGGGCGCAATAACTTCTAAATATGGATTCAACGCTTGAATAGAAACTTCAAAACGAACTTGGTCATTCCCTTTCCCTGTACATCCATGTGCAACTGCACTTGCGCCTTCCTGCTCTGCAATTTCTACTAATTTTTTTGCAATAAGCGGACGAGATAATGCAGAGACAAGAGGATATTTCCCTTCGTATAACGTGTGAGCTTGCATCGCTATCAATGCATATTCATTCGCATATTCTTCTTGAACATCAATCATATATGATTTAATTGCACCTACTGAAAGTGCTTTTTCTTTTACAAACGCTAAGTCTTTACCTTCCCCTAGATCTAAGCAAAGCGCGATAATATCATAATTCTTTTCTTGTAACCATTTAATCGCAACGGAAGTATCAAGACCTCCGGAATATGCTAACACAACTTTTTTCTTCTCCATTTTGCATCCCCCTAAAGAATAAATATTCATTTTATCTTATAATAATCCAAACTTTAACACCTTTCATAAAATGAATCAAGGGGAATCCATAAATTTTTTTCAAACAATTTCGTCGAATTTCTTTCTTTTTTTATGTAAAATAGAGGCAGGAAAATGGAGGGGTTTCTATGAAAAAGTATTTTATATACAATGAACATCTAGGGATTGAATTGCCGAACATACAAGAAAAATGGGAAGACATCTCTGAACAAGCGCAGCATTCTATTTTATTAAAATGGGAGCAAGTTCGCGGAAAAATACCTGATCGTATACAAGAGCTTGAACGTCATATTAATCAAAAACAACATTGCTTAAATAACGAAGAGAATTTCGAAATTTCCTGTAGGCTTAATTCAGAAATTGCCGATCTTGCTTCAATTATTAATGATCTTTGGCTTTGGTATCGTCTAACCCAAAACGTATCTGAGGGAAAARCACACCAATGAAAAAAGCATGCCCCTCAATTACTTTGGGTCATGCTTTTTTGTCGTAACACGATTTACAATATATTTCTTGTGCTGTTTTCGCCAAACACACATCAAACGGACCAACTAATATACTTCTTTCTTTTGGCAACTTTACAAAAGCAACTAGCTCTTCTTCATATTGAATCTTTTTCTGACATGAAACACATTTTAATTCTTTTCTTTTAAACATGTCTTTTAGCATATCTCCATTCTCCCCCTCATCTATCTATATTAATATACTCTCATAATAGTTAGAGCTTGTAAAAAAATGACACATTCCGAAACAAATTATTCATATACTATGTACAAAAGGAGGTCTCAAACTTATGCGAGCTTTCATTATTATCGCTTTAACTTTTTTAAGTATCATTAGCTGGGATGCATTTTTTAAAGATAAAAGTGACGAAAACAATACTACTAAATGAAAACTCTTCTTTTCTTACTTATTGGACAAACTTCTAAAAACTGCCCAATCCTGCAAAATCACTTAGGCTTTTCTACAAAAATATTTAAACATAACATTTTTTGTAGATTCCCTCCGGTTATTGTCGGTTTCCATCCGCATGCATTTTTTGAAAGTATGATATAATAATATAAATCTTGAAGGAAGGGATTTTGATATCATGATCGCTCGAAGGAGCATGTGGCATCGTATTGACGAATCATACACGTAGCGTATTTTTCAGCTCAGATACTTTAGTCTAGCGAAAAAAATACGAGAGTGGGGAAATTATGATTGCCCGAAGGATAATTTGGCAAAAAAAAGACTCTTCTTACACATAGCGTTTTGTTTAGGACTTAATTGTTACTAGCTAAACAAAACAAAGAAGAGCAGGATTGCTAAATGAAGAATCCTACTCCACGTTTTGTTTAGTCGTTTTAAGACTTAAACTAAAACGAAGGTAGGGAGAATTGATGGACGAGAGGATTATTCGTTATTTCTTCAGCGACATATAGCGTAGTTAGTTTTTTTCGTAAACTAACTGAAAGCTACATGTGAGCTCGTAGTTAGTTTACAACACAACAAGGACTACTAACTACGGAAAGAAGGAATAACGATGAGGAACATCCAAAGTCGACAAATTATTAAAGAAGTTTTTATGGTTTTAATCGGTTCATTTATTTTAGCAGCAGCGCTATATCACATTCACTTCCAAAACCACTTAACAGAAGGTGGCTTTGTAGGTATTGCACTATTTATCCAAAATTTTTATGATATTTCACCATCCATTTCAACTGTAGTAATGGATATCCCTATTATTTTACTATGTGCTTCATTTTTAGGTAGAAAAATGGTTGGCTACTCATTCCTAGGTTCGATTTCATTCGGAGTATTTTATTCTCTTATGGAAAATTATTCTCCATTTACGGTCAATTTATCAAATAATTTATTTATAGCTGCAGTAGTTGGCGGTGCGTTAGCTGGTATTGGACTCGGTTTTATATTGCGATTTGGCGGTGCAACCGGCGGAGACGATATTTTAACAATTATATTAAGCAAACGAACTCGGTTTACAATTGGGCAAATTTTCTTCGTCTTTGACGCGATTGTTCTTGCGCTTTCATTATATTATTTAAATTGGACAGAAATTGCTTTTACTATTCTTTCGATTGCCGTACAGGCAAAAACATTGGATTTAATTTATTATCCAAAAGCAGAAAAGAAAGCAGAAAAGCAACCAGTATCTATTCCAATGTCCAAAAAGCATGCAACAAATTAAAAAAGCGAAAGGCCTCGGCCTCTCGCTTTTTTTATGCTCTTTTTTCCTTCTCGACTATGTGGCGCACTTGATAAAATCTATTTGCAAATTCAGTAACGCTTCTTGTTAAACGATAGTTCACTGTAGACCCAATTGCCATTCCAATGACCGGAATACCTTGGAATAATTTACGACGAAGAGCATAAATCGAAAATGTTTTCAAAATTTGTTTTAACACAACTTCAGTAGAAGCTGGCTGTAATACCGCTTCGTCTCCTTCATAAAAGAATGAATCTTCTTGCTCAAGTTCTCTCAGTAAATTGTACCATGCATATTGCTGAAGTCTCGCCGGCAATAATGCTGCGTGAAACACCTTTAACGCAAGCATCATTTCATACGGCTTGTTCACATCATGTCCAAATGATGTTGCAATAAGTTGAACAGCTTTCACATTTAACGCGATCATAACCGGAAAATCAGCTGTTAATAATAATAACCCCCCAGCACCCGTTGCTCCGCCTTGTACGAATGAATATAGGCGATGTCTTGCTGTTTGCTGCTCTGCTATGTATGTTAATTGATCAATAGATAACGCCTTCAAATCTTCAAGTTGCTCAATTGATTCATCAAATAATCTCGATGTTCCTAAAATGCGATTACGTGCATCTAACTGTGATTGTGAACTTTGAATAAGTGCATGCAAATGAAAGAGCCATCCATCTGCTTTCGTAAAGAAATCTTTTCGTTTTTTCTCAGGCAACTTCGCAATTGTAGTATGTACCCATTTATCAAACATTTTTTGAAAATCGGTCGCTTCTTGCTCAACTAATTGCGATTCCCATTCTTTTATATTGTCTAAAATGGCTTGTTCTCGCTTCGATCGCATCGCAACAACCACCTCGTTCGATTTTTTTCTATTGTAACATATTTCCGCTTGTTCTTTGCAAATATGCTTGTCTATCTTTATTCACATACCATTTTTTAGTGACATAAAATATTAGCAAAAAGGATGAGATGAATCACATGAATCTATCCAATATAAAAAAAGAATATAATGCAGTATTCAGCTTAGGACAAAACTGCTGGCCTGCTTGGGCTTTATATCAATTCGAATTATCACCATTTTTTGGTGTTATCGATTTTATGCTAAGCCCTTCATTAGAAAAAGTGAATTTATTATTACAAAATCGATTTGACCGTTTTTTACAGTTCGAAAACTTATCCTTCATCTCATTTTGGGATGATGATGCGAAATTAAGACTACGTGACAGCCTATATGAAATCGACTCCTGTCACGACTTTAAAACAGATGTAAACACACCAACATCCTGGCCTTCTTATACAGAAATTAAGTTAAACTATGAGCATCGAATTAATCGTTTTCTAACTACAATCGAAACGGCAGAATCCACRTTGTTTATTCGGACGGGAGGAACATACGAAGAAGCACGTTCCTTGGAACAAATTTTATCTCAAATAGTTAAACATACATTCTCTGTCCTATTACTCATTCCTGAAGATGTACCAACTATCGCCCAAGAAGATTGGGGATTACAAAACATTTGTGTTATAAAATGCCCTATTATGGATGTATATCAGTACAATGAAGCATTTTGGAATGACTTATTTGATGGAATCACGATTCGGCCAAACGCTTAAATACACGTCACCTTTTATCACACCCTGCCTTATAATCATCCTTATACAAAATAAATAAGGAGTGATTATATATGTATCCACGTGCAAAAGCTTTTGGCATTGCTATACATCACGGTCGCCTTCTCGTACAAGAATATCATACAGGCGATGAAACATATTACCGACCTCTTGGCGGATCAATTGAACTTGGTGAAAAATCAGCACATACTGTTATTCGCGAATTTCAAGAAGAGCTTCACACAGAAGTGGAAATCACCAATTATTTAGGCTGCTTAGAAAATATCTTTCATCTTGATGGAGAAATTAGTCATGAAATCATTCAGCTATATTCTTTACGCTTATTAGACACATCACTATATGAAATGGAAAAAATGAATATACAAGATGAGCAAACCGTATCGTATGCGAAATGGATTCCCATTACAGCTTTCATTCAGAAGGAAAAAGTGCTATATCCAGATGGAATTTTAAACTATATCCAAAAGAAAAAAGACGAAATCCTATAGGATCTCGTCTTTTTTTATATAGTATATTAACCAATATCTCCAAGACGTAATACGTCACGAGCAATCATAACTTCTTCGTCAGTTGGAATTACGATAATTTTTACTGGAGAGTGTGGGAAGCTAATGAATGCTTCTTCACCGAATACGTTATTGCGTTTTACGTCGAAGTATACGCCCATGTACTCAAGGCCTTCTAATACGCGCTCACGAATAATTGCACTGTTTTCACCTACACCAGCTGTAAAGATGATAGCGTCAACGCCTTTCATACGAGCTGTGTAAGAACCGATGTATTTATGGATACGGCTCACGAACACGTCAAGTGCTACTTTCGCACGGTGGTCGCCTTCTTCTTCTTTCGCAATGATGTCACGTAGGTCACTAGAGTAACCAGTAAGACCTAACATACCACTCTTCTTGTTTAATACGCTAACTACTTCTTCTACAGTTTGGCCTGTTTTTTCCATGATGTATGGAATTAACGCAGGGTCAATGTTACCAGAACGTGTACCCATTGTTACACCAGCAAGTGGAGTGAAGCCCATAGAAGTATCGATAGACTTACCGCCTTCTACTGCTGCGATACTTGCACCGTTACCTAAGTGACAAGAAAGTAGGCTTAAGCTTTCAATTGGACGACCTAATAATTCAGCCGCACGCTCAGTTACATATTTATGAGAAGTTCCGTGGAAACCGTATTTACGGATGCCAAATTTCTCATAGTACTCATATGGTAAGCTGTATAGGAATGCAGATTCCGGCATTGTTTGGTGGAATGCTGTATCGAATACTGCTACTGCTGGTACGTTTGGTAGTACTTCTTGGAATGCTTTAATACCAACAAGGTTTGCTGGGTTGTGAAGTGGTGCTAAATCGCTTAATTCTTCGATATCAGCTAATACTTCAGCATCAATTAATACAGAATCAGCAAATTTTTCACCGCCGTGTACAACACGGTGACCGATACCGCCAATCTCATCAAGAGATTTTACGATTCCGTTTTCAGTTAATTTCTTAAGAAGCATGTTAACTGCTACTGCATGATCTGGGATGTTTGTAATTTCTTTTTGTTTTTCGCCATTTACAGTAATTGTGAAGATACTATCTTCTAAACCGATACGTTCTACTAAACCTTTTGTTAATACTGTTTCACTTGGCATTTCAAATAATTGGAACTTTAACGAAGAGCTTCCTGCGTTAATCGCGATGATTTTTGACATCTAGTCTTTCGCCCCTTTTTCTCTTGGTAGTTATGTGGATCATTCCACAAACCGCTCGATTTTATCTAATTAAATTCACTCATTATGAAAACGTTTCATCATTAGTAAATTTTATACTCACGATTTTAATTTAAACATCGTCCGACATATATTTCAAGTGAAAAAATTGTAACACCAAGAAAAAAAATATATTACAGATTTCAAAAAAATTCAGTTAAATCTTGTATATATTAAAAAACATTACATATCCTATAAAACTGTACTACATTAATTACTAACCCTGTTACATATATATCGTATTATTTATGTGTTGCAAACCAAGTATTCAATTGATCCATAATGTTCTCCATAGCCTTCATGTTAGAGAATTTAGGTAATTCCACTAGTAGTGCCTGTTTCGGCATTGTTACACCTTGGCCTTTCTTTTGGAGAACAAATATACTTTTTGCATTTTTCTCGTTTTTAAACATGGAAACAGGAAGCTGTAATAATCCTTGAATAAAACATGTCTCTTTAATGAATGCATGTAGCTTTGGCGCTTGATCACTTTCAAAAATGAAGTTTGGTACTAAGAAGAATAAATACCCGCCTTCTTTCGTATGTTTCACACTTTGTTCAATAAATAAGTGATGTGCATATGACATTCCTTCATTTGCTTTTAATGTATATTCACTTGCAACAATTTCATTTGGATAATAACCAATTGGTAAATCTGAAACGACTGCATCAACTGGATCAATATAAAGTGGTGCTAGTCCATCTTGGTGGAAGAATTCGATTGCATGCTTTTGTAAATTTGCATTTACTAAAGCAAGTTTAATTAACACCTCATCCACTTCCACACCAAATCCACTCATTGTTAGTTCTTCTTTGGCGCTATTAAACAATGTAGTCATTAAGTTACCAGTTCCAATTGCAGGGTCTAAAACAGTAATTTCTTTTTGACCTTGCATAAACTTATGGAATAAGTAGCTCATGAACATTCCAACTGCATCTGGCGTCATTTCGTGATTCGCTTGTACGCCCTCTTTCATTCCTTTTAAAATGGCTAGCTGAAATGCTTTACGAATTTCTTCCCCTTTATATGTTTCTTCATTAAACGTACTATATTCACGATTCAACCTTTCAATTGTTGATTCGGATAATTCCTCTTGTAAAATCGCTCCTTCAAACAAGTTATCACCTGTTTCTACAAGCGCCTCTAAATATGTTACATCTAATTCTTTACGTAAAACTACCGTAGAAGAATCAAAAATAGAAAATAATGTTTCTACTGCCTGACTCACGTACATTCCTCCTTCTCTCTTTTACACATAACTTATATCATACCATAATCTAAATTTTTCCCAAAAGAAAAAGCGACCTCTTGCAAAGAGCTCCCCTTCAAGTTGTTTATGATGTAACGTCTTTTCTCATATATTGGTTCAGTTAACAATATATGAGAAAAGACGACCTCTTCTAAAGTAAAACTTTAATGAGAGGTCGTCTTCATTTACATTACTTCGCAGATTTAGCTGCTTCTAATGCTGCTTCATAGTTTGGATGGCTTGTACCTTCGCCTACGTATTCTGCGTAAACTACTTTGTCATTGCTATCTACTACGAATACTGCACGAGCAAGTAAACGAAGTTCTTTCATTACTAAGCCGTAAGCTTCACCGAATGAAAGGTCACGGTGATCAGAAAGTGTTACAACATTTTCTAAACCGTTTGCTGCACACCAGCGTTTTTGAGCGAATGGTAAATCAGCGCTAATTGTTAATACTTTCGCGTTTTCAATACCTGCTGCATCTTCGTTAAAACGACGAGTTTGTGCATCACATACACCTGTGTCGATTGAAGGTACAACACTAATTAATTTCACTTCACCTTTGTATGTTTCTAAACTTACTGGAGATAAGTCATTTGCTAATACTTGGAAGTTAGGCGCTTGATCGCCAACTTTAACTTCTGTTCCAACTAAAGTCATTGGGTTACCTTTAAAAGTTACATTTGCCACTTAAAAATCCTCCCTTATTTTAAACAAAATATGTACAATGTAAATGATAGTTTGTCCCTATCGATAATGCAAATAAAATGGCTTTATTTACAAAAAAATTAAAGAAGCTAATCCACTGATCAGCTTCTTTATTCGTTAAATTTGAAATTCAGGATCATCTTCTTTTCGTTTATCCATCATTTCTTTCACTTTATCAACAGCTTGTGGCGCTAATTCAATTATTTTATCGATGACGTGTGTTTGCTTATCTAAGTGTAATACTTTCACACCTTCTCCATTTATAACAAGAAAGGCAACAGGATTAATAGAAACTCCTCCACCACTTCCCCCGCCAAATGGATGACGGCCTGAATGTTCTACTTTACCAAATTCACTTCCACCAGCAGCAAATCCAAAACTGACTTTCGAAACTGTAAGAATTACACTTCCATCTGCCGCTTTAATTGGGTCACCAACAATTGTATTTACATCAGTCATTTGTTTTAAATGCTGCATTGCGGTTGTCATTAAACCTTGAATTGGATGGTCCATTCTATATCCCCCCTATGCTTGAACAGATTTTTCTGTCATACCAGATCTTTGCTTTCTCATAAACATGAGTAATTTTATCGCTGTTTTTACAGTACGGAATATACGAAAAGATGCTGTTAACTCGCATCTTGATGCAAATCCCTTTCCTTGAAAAACAGGAGTAATTTCAAATTCTGGTATGTCGACAATATGCATATATTGTCCTACAACTCCAGCAGCCATTCCTTTTGTCCCCCATGCATATCCAGTGACAATTCCAGTACTAGCCGCGTCGCCTACTCCAATTTGCGTATGCCATTTCCAACCATTGATTTTCACTCTTTTGAGAAAATCTTTAACAATAGTATGAACGTCTTGAAGCTTTTTTATCAGTTCCCCTATACTATCGAGTTGTGCCATAATTTTATTATCTATTCCTCCGTCCTCTTCAGCTTTTTTAATTTTTTGTCCTGTCTTCTTCTGCTGTTTTTCAATTCTTTCCAATACATCAAACGTATATCGAATCATCCATATTTTCACTTGAAATAAACATTGTTTTTCCATTTCTGAATATAAAAACGTCACCTTAAGCGATATTTTCGATAATAGTATAAGCAAAATAAAAAGTAGAAGAATTATCATTCCAATTACGAGCCACTTCATTCTTACCATCCTTTCACTCCATACCCATTATCGACAAGTTTATTCATCATTAAACAGACTTTGATAAAATTGAATATAAAAATTTTTCTAAAAATAAAAAGGAATTTTGACAATTTATATCGAAATATACTATTTGAACATATCATCCAGAAACATACTCTGACGATATGTAGCACTAAGACTAGAAAATTCAACTGCAGTGGAGGGATACATAATGGCAAATCGTCGCAATTTATTTTTCTTTTATGGTGATGACAAAGTAACGCTCGTTGAAAAAATGAAACCAGTATATCGTATTTTAGAGGAGAATGGATTTACCATATTAGATCATCCAAAAAATGCAAACGCTATCGTCAGCGTTGGAGATGATGGGACTTTCTTACAAGCCGTTCGTAAAACCGGCTTTAGAGAAGATTGCTTATACGCAGGTATTTCTACGAAAGATGAAATTTCTTTCTACTGCGATTTCCACATCGATCACGTTGATACAGCCCTTCAAGAAATTACAAAAAACGAAATTGAAGTGCGAAAATATCCAACAATTAAAGTAGATGTAGATCACGGTACATCTTTCCATTGTTTAAATGAATTCACATTACGCTCTAGTATCATTAAAACATTTGTCGTAGATGTACACGTCGACAATTTACATTTCGAAACCTTTAGAGGTGATGGATTAGTTATCTCCACACCAACAGGAAGTACCGCTTACAATAAATCATTACATGGTGCAGTTGTCGATCCACTTATCCCATGTTTCCAAGTAAGCGAACTAGCATCTTTAAATAACAACACATACCGTACACTCGGATCACCGTTTCTTTTAAATCACGAGCGCACGTTAACTTTAACACTTAAACCAGATGGCAATGATTACCCTGTTATCGGCATGGATAACGAAGCACTTAGCATTAAGCAAGTGGAGAAAGCCGTTGTTCGTTTAAGCGATAAACAAATTAAAACTGTTAAATTAAAAAACAACTCTTTCTGGGAAAAAGTACAGAGAACATTTTTATAGTATTAAAATAACCGCAGAATTATGGGATTCCATAATTCTGCGGTCTTTTATTTCCCACGATTGGTGTGGGCGGCCATCTCTTACTATGCAGTCGCCATTATTGTCAGCTTTTGTCGGTAAGTCGATATATTTTAATAATCGCTGATATATTTCAAGTTATGGTCGATATATTTCAATAATCGCTGATATATTTTCACACGTCTTTTCTATAAACAATCTTCCCATCAATGACGGTCATTTCTGCCTGTACTTCTTTTATTTCTTCCGCCTCAATTTCAAAAATATTGCGGTCTAATATCGTAAAGTCTGCTTCATATCCTTTTGCAATTTGTCCTCGCTTCGCTTCTTTTCCAATTGCATACGCACTTCCTGTTGTAAATAAAGAAACAGCCTCATACACCGTTAATCTTTCTTCTGGGATATAACATACACCATCAATAAAACTTCTACGTGTAACAGCACTATATATACCTAAAAACGGATTCACTTGTTCAATTGGAGCATCAGAGCCTCCATTACAGTGTAATCCTGCGTCCAGTAACGTCTTCCAAGCATACGCATAACGAAGACGATGGTCTCCTAGTTTTTCAATCACTGATGGAAAATCCGATGAAACAAAGACTGGTTGAATATCAATAATAGCTGGCAAGTGTTTCATTCTTTCAATCAACTCTTCACGAGCTAGCTGACAATGAATAATACGGTCACGTAATCCTTCTGCTGGTGGATGTAATTCAAGCGCATCAATGACATATTCAAGCGATAAATCACCAATTGTATGAATCGCAACTGGCATATGTAAATCTCGTGCTTTTTTCACTAAACCTGCAAGCTCTTCACGTGAGAAAATGGCAACTCCATTTGTTTCCTTCGCATCTTCATACGGTTCACTTAATAAAGCTGTTCTTCCGCCAAAAGAGCCGTCAGAAAAAATTTTCATCGCACCAAATTCAATATAGTGCTCATTTTCATATTCTTTTCGTTCATTCGCTACTTCATGGTGAACGAGTAAATGCGCTTTAAACCGCATTTCTTTTATAACGTGTGAAAACGCATTGTACGTTTTTTGAAAGCCGCCATAATAATTTAAGTCTTCCGTATGTCCGCCAACGAGTCCGTATTGCCAGCAGTCTGAAATCGCTGTTTGCAGAGCACTTTGCAAATACACTCCATCTATTTCAGGCTGAACATGTTTAATTAACTCTTGTCCTTGCTCATATAAAAGTCCTGTTAAATTATTTGACGCATCACGGCCAATTTTCCCGCCCTTTGGATCTTGCGTCGCTTCTGTTATATTCGCTTCTTGCAATATGTATGAATTCACCCATGTCACGTGACGACAAACACGCTTTAATAAAATCGAATGTTCTTTAGAGATTTCATCTAAATCACGTACATGAACTTGTTTTGTATCTGTAAAATTATTTTCATTCCATCCTTCTCCGATAATCCAAGATCCTTTTGGCGCTTCTTCTACGCGCTTCTGAACAAGAGTAAGCACTTCTTTATAAGATGTACAATTTGATAAATCTAGACGAAGTAACCTCTCCCCATGCCCAATAAGATGTATATGGCTATCAACAAGACCTGGAATCATCGTTTTCCCTTTTAAATCGTACAACTTCACCGAAGAATATCGGTTCTCTAACGCTTCTTTATTCCCCACATCAACAATGACGCCATCTTCGACGTAAACGGCTTCTACTTTTTCATTCTCTTCTCGCATTGTGTAAATGGTGCCGCCATACCAAATTTCTCCCATATGCCCATCCCCTTTTTCCTTTAGTCTACGAAATTAGTACGTATAAAAAAAGCACCATTTCGATTAAAAATGGTACTTTTCCAAAAATTAATTTTGTTCAGTAGGGTTCGTTGTAATTTGCCATTCAATGCTAAATTTATCTTTTAATTGTCCGTATGCTGGGCTCCAGAACGTTTCTTGAAGTGGCATAATAACTTCTCCACCTTCTTGTAACTTATCAAATACTTCTTTCGCTTTTTCTGCATTATTAATTTGAATTGCGATTGTTACTTGAGATCCGATTGCATGCCCTTGACCTGGGAATGTATCAGAAATCATAAGGTCCGTATTACCAACTTTTAAAGTAGCATGTAAAACGCGCTCTTTCGCTTCAGCTGGAATTGGGTATTCTGGATTTTCAGGCATGTCACCAAAAGTTTGCATTACTTCTACTTTTGCGTCTAACGCCTCTTTGTAAAACTGTACAGCTTCTTGCCCACTACCATCTAAAACTAAGTACGGATTAATACCTAAAATCATACGGACACCTCTTTTTTTAGTTTATAAAATCGAACTTGTGTTCGTTTTTTATAATATCATCGTTTTACATTTCATTCAACTATTTACTTCCCTATTTTCAAAATTATTTTGAAGGAAGCTCCATTTCTTGTTTTCTAAGTTCAATACGGCGAATTTTTCCGGAAATCGTTTTTGGTAGTTCATCTACAAATTCAATTTTGCGAGGGTATTTATATGGTGCAGTCAATTCTTTGACGTGTTGTTGGAGCACTGGAATTAATGTTTCTTCGTTCTTGTCTATATTCTCTCTTAATACGATAAATGCCTTCACGACACTTCCGCGAATTTCATCAGGGCTTGCAACAACCGCACATTCTCTTACGTAAGGATGTTTTACAAGCGCATCTTCGACTTCAAACGGTCCGATTGTATAGCCAGAGCTAATAATAATATCATCACCGCGCCCTTCAAACCAGAAATAGCCTTCTTCATCTTTTTTCGCTTTATCACCCGTAATATAATAATCACCACGGAATTGCATCGCTGTGCGCTCATCATCTTTATAATATTGCTTAAAGAGGGCTGGTGTTTCAATGTGAACTGCAATATCGCCAACTTCTCCTACCTGTACAGGAGTTCCTTCTTCATTTACGATATCAACATGATTTCCTGGCGTCGGTTTTCCCATTGATCCTGGTCTAATGTCCATCCCTTTCATTATTCCAACAAGCAGTGTATTTTCCGTTTGCCCATAGCCGTCTCTTACTGTAATATCGAAATGCCTTTGGAACGTTTCAATGACTTCCCTGTTTAACGGCTCACCTGCCGATACAGCGCTATGTAAAGCTTCTAAATCGTACTCACTTAGGTTTTCTACCTTTGCCATTAATCTATACTCAGTCGGTGTACAACAAAGTACATTCACCTTATTATCACCTAATAAATTTAAATATGTTTTTGGTTCAAATTTGCCGTTATATACAAATCCTGTTGCACCTGAACCGAGAGTCGCTACAAACGGGCTCCAAATCCATTTTTGCCAACCTGGACTAGCCGTTGCCCATACAACATCTTCTTCTTCGATTCCGAGCCAGTTCGGAGCGCTTGTACGTAAATGAGCGTATGCCCAGGCATGCGTATGAACAACTCCTTTTGGATTTCCTGTCGTCCCTGACGTATAAGATAAAAAGACCATATCTTCTTTATCCGTCTTCGCCATTTCTAACGTATCACTTTCCGTTTCTAATGCTGTTTTTAAATTCGTCCATCCATCTACTGATCGCTCGCTCAGGACGAATTTTTGAAGAGATTCCACCGCTTCTACGCCGTCAAATTGTCCAATATACGGTTCGTAACTTACGATAGCCTTTACTTCTCCGTGCCCAATACGATACTCGATATCTTTTTTACGCAACATTTCTGAGCTTGGAATAACGACAAATCCTGCTTTAATCGCAGCAATATACGTCATGTAAGCTTCAATTAAGCGCGGCATCATAATAAGGAGCTTGTCCCCTTTTTGTAAGCCACTTTTTATAAAAGCGTTTCCAATTCTATTCGCACCTTGCATTAATTCAAAATATGTAATCTCTCGTCTATTCCCTTTATCATCTTGCCAAATTAAAGCAAGCTTCTCTTTATCACTCGTATATTTCTCTATTTCCGAAACTAAATTATAAGACGGCGGCGCTAACAATTCCTCTCTCTTCATATAACATCCTCCTTTATTTCTATGCCTCCCTTATATAATAAAGAATTTTCAGTAAATTTTGAACCCTCTTCTTTTGACAATTTTTTTATATTTATGTCGAATTGATGTATGAATGTATAGCGACGATGTTTTTAACATAACGATTCATCGGCAAATAACGACGAAAACGACAAAAAGAAAGAGCGGGAGAACCCGCTCTTTCTAAGCCATCGTATATGGGATTATTTTTGGTAACCGCCTAATTGTTGCTCAGCTAGTGAAACTAGACGTTTAGTAATTTCGCCACCAACAGATCCGTTAGCGCGAGATGTTGCATCAGCTCCAAGTTGAACACCAAACTCTTGAGCGATTTCGTATTTCATTTGATCTAATGCTGCTTGAGCACCAGATACTGCTAATTTATTTGTGCTTGCCATGTTGTATCACCTCCTTGTGAGTATAGAGTGTGATAAACAACATGACTTCATGCACATTTGAATGTGGTAATTTATGGGTTTAGAAAAGTTCTTCGAATTTTTCTTCTTCAGCCACTACTTCTACTGTTTGTAATACCATTGTTTCTTTGTTCGCTACAGCCTCTTCAATTAACGGCGCGAAATCGTACTTCGCTTCAAAACGATTTGCTTTCTCACGCTTCGGTTTCGTCGATGGACTTGCTGGTGTAAACACTGTACAGCAGTCTTCATATGGACGAATTGAAATATCATACGTTCCAATTTCTTTTGCAATTTTAATAATTTCTAATTTATCCATCGTAATAAGCGGACGAATAACAGGATAGTTTGTCACTTCGTTAATCGTATGCATACTATCTAACGTTTGGCTCGCTACTTGTCCAAGACTTTCACCAGTCGTAATTGCAAGTGCATTACGCTCCTCTGCAATACGCTCTGTAATACGCATCATCATACGACGCATAACTGTCATAGAATAGCTAGATGGAATTTCTTTATTAATCGTTTTTTGCACTTCAGTAAATGGAACAAGATGAAGTGTTACACGTTTACAGTATTGCGTTAACTCTTGTGCTAAATCGATTACTTTTTGTTTCGCGCGCTCGCTTGTGAAAGGTGGACTATGGAAGTGAACTGCTTCCACAGATACGCCGCGTTTCATCGTTAAGTAAGTTGCTACCGGGCTATCGATACCACCAGAAAGAAGTACCATTACTTTTCCGCCAACGCCAACTGGTAAACCGCCAGCTCCCATGTGCTCACCACACATAATATAGCTGTAACCACTGCGAATTTCTATACGTACATTCACATCTGGATTATGAACATCTACTGTGATATCCTCTGTATTTTCTAAAATGTGCCCACCGATTTCTGGAAGTAACTCCATCGTCTTCATTGGGAAGCGCTTATCAGAGCGGTGCACTGTAATTTTAAATGTTTTCACATCACCTTTTACTTGTAAGAAAGCTGCTAATGCACCTTTTTTAATATCTTCTAATTCTGATGGTACTTTCATTGCTAAGTTAAACTTATGAATACCAAATACATCTTTCAATCTTTCAGAAATTGCTTCATGGTCTTCACCATTTAACTGAATGTACATACGATCATGTGTTGCATCAATTTTAATGTTTGGGAATTTTTTTAATTTGAATTTCACATTATCTTTTAACGTACTTACAAACTTAGAACGGTTCTTTCCTTTTGTCGTCATTTCTCCATAACGAACTAAAATATATTCATATGTCATCATATTTCTTTACCTCATCACTTCATATAATTTTGGCATCGTCTCTTTAACAATACCTTCAAATTGTTTTACTTCTTCCATCGTGTTGTCTGGTGCTAGACTAATGCGAATCGCACTTGTAGCTGCGGCGTGCGGTACTCCCATTGCCACTAGTACTCTGCTCACTTCATTTGCTTTTGAAGAACAAGCAGACTTCGTCGATACATATACACCATGCTCTTCTAAAGCATGAACGACTACTTCTGGTTTTAAACCGACAAATGATACATTTAAAATGTGCGGTGCCGCATATTCAAGTGATGTATTAATCGTTACAGTTTCCATCTCTTTAAAGAAACGGACCAGCTCTGTTTGTAAATTTTGCAAATGAACTATCTTTTCTTTCACTTGTTCCATCGTCATACGAAGTGCTTTCACCATTGCTACAATACCAGGTAAATTTTCTGTACCTGAACGATACTTGAGCTCTTGTTGACCACCTGATAAGATTGGATCTAATCTTACACCATCACGTACGTAAAGAAGACCTGTCCCCTTTACGCTATGAAATTTATGTCCAGATATTGAACAAAGGTCAATATGAGAAGCGTATAAATCAAGTGGTACTTTTCCTATCCCTTGTACATGGTCCACGTGGAATCTTATTTTCGGATAGTTCGTTAATAATGTTCCAATTTCAGTAACGGGCTGAATCGCTCCAGTCTCGTTGTTCACGTGAATAATTGACACAAGAATCGTATCTTCACGAAGTGCTCGTTTTACATCTTCTACCGATACAACACCGTGCTCGTTAACCGGTAAATACGTTACATCAAAACCGAGATCTTCTAATTGTTTATATGCTTCAAACACAGACGCGTGTTCAATATTTGTTGTAATGATATGTTTGCCGCGCGAACGATTCCTCATCGCTATCCCTTTAATCGCAAGGTTATTCCCTTCCGTTCCACCTGATGTGAAAATAATTTCAGAAGGTTTAACGTGAAGGAGCTGTGCCGCAATCGTTCTCGATTGTGTTAATAGACGCTCTGCCTCTCCTCCAAGCGAATGAATAGAAGAAGGATTACCAAAATATTTCCCTGCAACCGTTACGTACGATTGAAGCGCTTCTGGATATGGCTTCGTCGTCGCACTATTATCAAAATAGATCATCGTTCTTCCCCTTTCAGCGCTATCACATCATATAATCATATCACAAATACGTGTAATTACGCTAAGACTACTCAAAGGTTCCGTTTTTATATAAAAGTGTACATTTCCCCCGGCCATTTGCAGGCATACTGAGTGGTGAAGATTAATAATCAGTGGTGGATGAAACCCCATCACTTATGGTTTCACTTTATTTTGAAACGAACAACCTTACTGTATTCCGCTATTCATTATAGCAACATCGACTTCAAAATTACACAAAAAAACAAACCCTTTATTAAAGGGTTTGCTCATTGTCTACATATTCAGCTATTTTTTGAACAACACCAGGTTCAAGTTGCTCTAATATAGAAGCCGCTTGTTCTAAAGCTGCATCGTATTGATATTCACGGAATAATTTCTCAGCATAATTTAAGCTTTCTGCAAGATTCTCATCATGACTGCGGTATCGGTTACCGTATTGAATTAGTTTTTCAACTAAATAAGCTTGTCCAATTAATTCTTCTGTCATTTCAGATACACCATTCACAACTGTGTATGCTTCTTCTAAACTGCTATTTACAGTATTCATATTTAACGGCTTTACTTCTAATTGCTCATATACAGCTTGCATCGCCATTTGCCCTTTTTGTAAATCTTCCATAATACTCTCTGGAAGACCTGGTAAATTCGACTTTTGCATAAAACGTTTCGTCTCAAAAATTGTATTTCGCATTTCTTGTAACTTCTCACGTGCTTCAAATTCTTCTTTGCGCATCGTTTGCAGCATTTCTTTATATTCTGCATGAAGTACTTTTAAAGTTTCACATTGCTCATAAACCTCTTCTAGTTCCTCACGAATGATAGAGAATGCAATATCTTGTTCAGCAACGCGTATTTGTAACACTTCAAAACGTTTCATTAAAATATGCATTTGCTTTTCAATTACTTTTTGTGACTCAATATCTTTGTCTTGTAATTGATAACTTTGTTTCACAAGTTGTGTTTCTATTTTCGTTTCAATTGTTTCTGTACGAATTTCTTCTAAATCTTCATAAACAGACAGTGTTTTTTGCTCCACATAATGTTTCGCATGCACTTCTTGTTCAAGTTGATCATAAAAACTGTCTAAACGAGTTTTTAAGTTCTCTACTTTTTCTGCTGCTTCTGTTATATGAAGTTCCTGTATATCCATTAAACATGTGTGTAGTTGTGTCGTCATATCGCGGACTTCTTTAGGGATTTCCAAATACTCTAATACATAGCCTTGTCTTATCATATCATCATGACCTTGTAATAAATCTTCCAGCTGAACTGGTAATGTCGCTTGACACTCTACCAATAAATCCGGAATTTGATGAATAACGATTTCTAAACTTGCTAAACCTTCTTCTAAACTAATAACAATTTCTCTCGCTTTTAAATAATCACCATTATCTGTTGCCTCTTCAAAAATTTTGAACTTCTCGGATTCAACATCTAACATCTCTTCAATTTTTTGCTCAGCTGCTCCATACATGTGTCGATGAGCAAGAACGCTCTTTTTCATACTACGATATGTATCACGTAACCCTTCAATTTCCGCGCTATTTTTCTCATGGCTTTCTAACAGTTGCTGTAATTCATTTAAAATGTCTGTAATACGATTATCAGCGTCATCTAAACCACTTATGGATTCTTTCATCGCATGCTTTGCTTTGCGGAAGGAGAATTGCGAGGCGAATTTTCGCGCTTGCCCTAAATCTTTTTCAGCTCTCGGAAGAGTTGTTGATACAATTTCATCCCACTCTTCACGCCATTTACCAAACAGCTCTTCTGTTTGACCTGTCATATTTAAATCTTTTACCCGCTTTAGTTCATCTGCCACAGGTTTATCTTTTATCTCTTGTTTCCACTGCTCCAGTGCTTCAATATCTTTATATGAACGATTTCTTATCACAAGCTCTATCATGAGCAGCACTAGAATAGAGCTTACTACAATGATAACGATCGTCAGGATAGAATCCATGCAAAAAAGCCTCCTAGTTATATCTCTTTTTTTGTCCGTTCCGTTTATGAAATGGAAGGCATTATGTATAAAAAGGGAATTCCCCTATATTTAACAACTAACAATGTTCTAATCATACCATGTAATGACGTGTTTTTGACCTAGTTTTTTTTAAAATTTCATGTTTCTTTACATGTGATTGTAATATTTCTTAATATTCCACTTTTTCCATTATCCGTCCTCAAATGAATGCAATAAAGGTAAGGCTTTTACGGGCAGTTAATGCAGGATAACGAGCTCTCTTTCATATGAGAGACGAAATAAATCTTTCGCATTAGTGGTGGTTCTACAGAAATCGCACGTACGTTACCTTGCATTACGGGTTACTGTAAAGCGGTTTCCGGAAGCAATGTTATACCAAGTCCAGCTCCTACCATCGCAATCATCGGTTCTGCATAAGATGTTTCAACCGCAATTATTGGTTTCGCGCCCATACATTGAAACACATTCATAATCATTTTCCTTACATCACATATTTCTAGGTATACAATTAGCTGTTCATTTTGCAACTCTTCCATTCGGACTACCTTTTTCACTCTATACGGATGATCATTTGAAACAGCACAAACGATTTTTTCTTCCCGCATTTCTTTTATATATGTAGCGCCTTCCACTACTGAATCGATGAACACCGCTTCAATTTTCCACTCTTTAAATAACTCTATTAATGCTTTCATATGCTCAATTTTCCATTCTATTTCATATGTATCCTCTAATAAGTCTTTACACTTTGATATGTAATGAACCGCTAAAATCGGTAATATACCTACACAAATATAATTTCTGTACCGTCACTACATACAATTATGAGCGTTCGTTTTGAACTCTTTTATATGTCGATTGTTGCGGGGGGGGGATCGCTGTATTTTGCTGGAACACGGGAAATCGATATATTTCATCTATTAACGGCATATTATTTATGAATTTAGTTCCTGTACTTGCACTTATCGGTTCTATGTTTCAAAGTTATACTGTCGATAACATAGAAATTGCCAGCGCCTCATTAACAATTATTGCGCTAGTATGCAACAATTTATGGCAAAGAAAACAACATATAAAAATCCCCACCTCAGTTCGTTAGGTGGGGATTTTTCACATATGAACAGCTCTTGGTAGTTCATAATACATACTCGCTTTATATAATGTTCGTTCCATCCATTGCTCAATTTCCTTCGTATACATTTCTAAGAAAAACGTCTCAGACGGAAATGAGTGTAGCACCTCTGATATATATTGTGGATATAAAAACGGCATATTCATCATGCCTTTTAATTGTGTCATAAACATTGTAAAAGATACCTTTTTAAATTCTTGATTCATTTGTCCTTGTTTAATGATTTGCTCTATATAATATCTTTCTCTAGAAAAATAAACGGTCATCACTTCACGAATTAATGTCGTATCAAGCGAAAGCTCTCTATAAAAAAAACGTGTTAGTTCTCTATTATCAAATTGATATCGTAAAATCCCGCGCACCATTTGCACCATCACATCTTTAGCCGATAAATATTCTCTCTGTTCAAATGACGTTTCAATTACGTGAATATATCCTTCTAAAAAATCAGTAATAAGCTGTTCTAATAACCCTTGCTTTCCAGCAAAATAATATGAAATATTCGCTACATTCACATCCGCTCGCTTTGCAATTTCTCGCACCGACGTTCCATCATAACCTTTCGTGTTAAACAACGATATTGCCGCATCAATTACTTTTTGTTTCGTCTGTTTCATGCGCTCACTTCCTCTCACTGAACAGCTATAGTTTAAATTTCTTGACTTTTAAGACAAATTCCTTTAATTTTCTATCGACAAAGTCATGTGAAATACATCGTATTTTGCTATCGTTTTACATATCTCGCTAAAAAGGGAGTTGTTTCCATGTTTACAAAAGAAAGTTATGCAGGATCTCGTGAAGAGCAATATGAGACAGTAATTAAACAACTGGATGCATTATTAACTGGCGAACCGAACGTAGTCGCAAACTTATCAAATGCGTCCGCACTATTAAATCAATTTTTAGATCGCGTTAATTGGGTTGGCTTTTATGTAACAGAAGGAAATCAACTTGTTCTTGGACCATTCCAAGGGATGCCAGCTTGCGTGCGTATTCCGTTCGGACGTGGTGTTTGCGGCGTTGCAGCTGAAACAAAAACAACGCAACTTGTAGCAGATGTCCACCAATTCCCAGGACATATTGCTTGCGATAGTGCCTCTAATTCTGAAATCGTTGTACCGATTATGAAAGAAGGAAATATCATTGGTGTGCTTGATATTGATAGTCCTGAAAAAAATCGTTTCGATGAAGTAGATCAGCACTATTTAGAAAAATTTGTGGAAACACTCCTAAAGCATATTTAATAAAGAAAAGAGTGAGCTATCGATTACGTACGTAACGTACGAAACCGATAGCTCACTCTTTTTTATCCCGCATTAACGGGCAGTAAATTCGGCGAATACAAGGAAGTTAGGTGGGAGATAACTTCCCGTAAAAGCCCGATTGGTGAGGGCTAATAATCAGCGGGAGATGGACAAACCCCCCACTGATTAAAGTTTCATTTTATTGATTACTAACAGTAGATATCTTCTTTAGTGCCTGTTCTAAATCAAAAACGATATCTTCCCATGATTCTAAGCCGACAGATAGGCGTATTAAATTATCAAAAATACCCATTTCTTTTCTTAGTTCAGCCGGAATAGCTGCATGCGTCATCGTCGCTGGATGCTGAATTAACGTTTCTGTATCACCTAAACTTACGGCAATTGTAATAAAATGCAGGTCATTGATAAACGACTGTGTTTCCTCTTTCACGCCTTTAATTGAAAAAGAAATAACGCCCCCACCTCGTTTCATTTGCCGAGATGCTAATTCTCCCTCCGGATACCAAACACCTTCTACTGCTTCATGATTTTTCAAAAACGATACAATTTTTTCTGCATTATCACAATGACGATCCATTCTTACTGCTAATGTTTTTAATCCGCGTAACAATAACCATGCGTCAAACGGCGCCATAATACCGCCGATATCTTTTCGCATCGGACGGATTTTGTCAGCTAACGCTTTCGTTCTACAAATTGTTACACCCGCTACAACATCCCCGTGACCACCAATATATTTTGTCGCACTGTGAACGACGGCGTCACAACCGAGCTCAAGAGGTCTTTGTAAATAAGGTGAACAAAACGTATTATCAACAATAACAAGCAAGTCATTTCGCTTCGCTACCCCGATCACCTTTTCTAAATCAATTAATTTCATCGTTGGATTAATCGGTGTTTCAACGAAAATGAGCCTTGTATTTGGACGAATTTTATTTTCAATATCAGTCTCTGTCTCCATATCACAAAACGAATGAGTAATCATAAATTTCTCTTCTAATACTTCTAAAAAACCGTACGTACATCCATATAATCCATTTGAACAAATAATATGATCTCCAGCCTTTAGAAAACCGATTAACGTTGCTGAAATGGCTGCCATACCTGAACCGAACGCCAGCGCTTCCTCTCCACCTTCTAAAACAGCCATACGTTCTTCAAATAATTTCACAGTTGGATTCCCAAGCCTTGAATAAATATAAGATGGATCTTCTCCCGCAAAACTCGCTTCTCCTTGCTGTGCTGTCTCAAACGTAAATGTAGAAGTTTGAAATAAAGGTGGTGTTAAACTCCCTTTATTTTCATTTGATTCATATCCGTGATGAATTAATGCTGTCTCTATATGTTTCTTTTTCATAAAAACATCCCCCTTATGTCTTTATTTCCACATATCCACCAGGAAAAATCTGATGAACGTCTTTACTACATTTTATGTAAGCGTTTTATTTGTGTTTCTATCTTTTCTTTTATATTGTTTTAAATTCCTTCTTGTTAATTTCCAAAATTTATCTGCATAAAACAAAAAGGGAGTCTCTTGACGAAACTGTAAGTAAAAGATATAATAGCGTTTGTGTAAAATAAAAAGGCAGCCTTGTAATGTGAGTTTATCGTTTGTATTTTGTTCCTCTGCGGAGGTGTATCTCGTAACTCCCTGCTGCTGGAGCGAAGGTACATGAAAACAAAATACCCGTAAATATCGATTACGTCTGTTTTTATTTTACGAAAATAAAAACATTTTTAAAGGAGGAGTCAACTATGGCTCGTTATACAGGTCCAGCATGGAAACTGTCTCGTCGTCTTGGAATCTCTCTAAGCGGCACAGGAAAAGAATTAGAAAAACGCCCTTACGCACCAGGTCCTCACGGTCCTAACCAACGTAAGAAACTTTCAGAATACGGTTTACAATTACAAGAGAAACAAAAACTTCGTCACATGTACGGCATGACTGAACGTCAATTCCGTCGCACATTTGACCAAGCAGGTAAAATGCCTGGTAAGCACGGCGAAAACTTCATGATCCTTCTTGAAGCTCGTCTTGACAACTTAGTTTACCGTATGGGCTTAGCTCGCACTCGCCGTGCAGCTCGCCAATTAGTAAACCACGGTCACATCACGGTTGATGGCGCTCGCGTAGATATCCCATCTTACCGCGTTAAACCTAACCAAACTATCAGCGTTCGCGAAAAATCTAACAGCCTTGTTGTTGTTAAAGAAGCGATCGAAGTTAACAACTTCGTACCAGAATACTTAACTTTCGATGCTGATAAGTTAGAAGCTACTTACACTCGTCACGCTGAGCGTTCTGAGTTAGCAGCTGAAATCAACGAAGCATTAATCGTAGAGTTCTACTCTCGTTAATCTCGGTACTCTGCAAAGAGTATTATTAAAAGCCTTAGGAACCTTGTTTATCAAGGGGCCTGGGCTTTTTTTATTTATATAAATGTCGTATGTATAGTAAGATACTTCAAGGAAGTTTTTTCATGAGTTATGGATAATCGTCCTTACTTCTCTTTTATTCATTCCAACGATTGGATTCTCTTTAATACTGGCTCCGTTTATTGTGCAAAATTTTATAATCCATCTTCATTACATGCTGTTATACTTATTCCCTTAAACATATAATCATTTCGTTTTCAGACTACTCCTTTTTTCATTACTTCCAAATTATATCTCAATAGAAAAAGCTACCAAAGAAACTAAAACGTTCTCTCTGGTAGCTTTTATTTATATATTAAAATTATTTATTTTCCTCTTTTTGAACATATACATAAGCATCTTTCTGCTCTTTATGTACATCAACCTTTGAATGCTCTGCAAGCTGACCAGCGTTTAGCAAAGAAAAAATAATGAGCGCTTCTAGTGACATTTTGTTTTACCACTCCTTTCTATTTGTTATACATTTATCATACCGCTTACATGTGATTTCCGTATGAACTCGAAAAGGAGATTACAACAAAAAGGTTACAGGAATACGAATGCACGCTATAATAACCATTAAATAGGAGGTTGTTTCATTTTGACAATAAACCAAATGGTTCAGTTAGGCAGTGCATTTATGCTGTTTATTACTTCAGCACTTATGAGTTGGTATCAAGGGAGTAATTTAATAGATTATCCTGATGAATGGAAATATAGCGCTAAGTTTACGAATTATTTTAAAGGGTACGTTTCACATTATGACGATATTTATCAAATCGATTTCTTTATATATGCGGCAAAATTTTATCCCACAGCATTTGTCGTTATGCTAATTAGCTTACTTTACATGCTTGTATTAATTCTTCATATTCTATTTAAAAGAAATCATGAGGCAATTTAAATGCATACATAAAAACCCCGAACGATAGACTTTTCAGCCTACCATTCGGGGTACTATTTGTTTTACATTCGTTTCTGATTAGTAACGAATTAAGAAATATTTCTTCTTACCGCGGCGAATGATTGTGAATTTACCTTCGATGCGGTCGTTTTCTGTTACAACGTAGTCTAACGCTTGTGTACGCTCACCGTTTACGTAGATTGCACCGTTAGTTACATCTTCACGTGCTTGACGTTTAGATGGTGAAATTTTGCTTTCTACAAGTAAGTCGATTAATACTGTATCTTCTGCAGTACGTTCTACAGATGGTACGTCTTTGAATCCTTGCTCGATTTCGCTTGCAGTAAGTTCTGCTACAGAGCCACTGAATAATGCAGCTGAAATTTTAATTGCTTGCTCTAACGCTTCTTCGCCGTGAACAAGTTTTGTCATTTCAGATCCTAATGATTTTTGTGCTGCACGTTTTTCTGGTGCTTCAGTTACTTGCTTCTCAAGCTCAAGAATTTCTTCATGAGATAAGAATGTGAAGTATTTTAAGTATTTAACTACATCGCGGTCATCTGTATTGATCCAGAATTGGTAGAACTCGTAAGGAGTTGTTTTCTCTGGGTCTAACCAAATTGCGCCGCCCTCGGTTTTACCAAACTTCGTACCATCAGATTTTGTAACTAGCGGAATTGTTAAACCGAATGCTTTCGCATCTTCTTCTGATTTACGGATTAATTCAAGGCCAGCTGTAATGTTACCCCATTGGTCACTACCACCGATTTGAAGACGGCAATTATGGTTTTGGTATAAGTTTAAGAAGTCGTATGATTGTAAAATCATATAACTAAACTCAGTAAATGAAATACCAGTATCTAAACGAGATGCTACTGTATCTTTTGCTAACATATAGTTTAAACCGAAGTTTTTACCGATATCGCGTAAGAATGAAATTACATCTAAGTTACCAAGCCAATCATAGTTATTAGCCATTGTTGCTGGGTTGTCCACGTTTTCGAACTCTAAGAAGTTTGAAAGTTGGTTTTTAATGCTTTCTGTGTAGTAAGCAACTGTATCTTTCGTATTTAATGTACGTTCAGCTTTTTTACCACTTGGGTCACCGATCATACCAGTACCACCGCCAACAAGTGCGATTGGTTGGTGACCAGCTAATTGGAAACGACGTAACATTAATACTGGTAACATATGACCGATGTGTAAGCTATCCGCTGTCGGATCGAAACCACAGTATAATTTAACGCTTTCTTTTTCTAATAATTGCTCAAGGCCCTCAGCATCTGTTTGCTGGTTAATTAGACCGCGAAATTCAAGATCTTGTAAAATACCCATATCCTACATACTCTCCTTTAAGTTCATTACTGGCGTGAAGGTTGAAAACATAAAAAAATCGCCCCTTTAAATAAGGGACGATTTTGATCATCGCGTTACCACCCTAGTTGCAGACAAAAAAAGCCTACCACCTTATTTACATAACGGCTTAGCACCGTCTTTTCCCTTTTGAATACAATTCAATCGAAAAAAGATGCTCTAGGGGCGTAATTCGCGATCATCTATGTGCTGATTTCCACCGACCATCAGCTCTCTAAAACAGGGAAATGATCACTACTTCTCCCTTTCCACGCTCAATTATTCATATACTTTTCTTTATACCATCATTTATATAGGCGTGTCAAATAGAGGTCGAGTTTCTCTCCTTGCCAATCCTTTACAACGTCGCAAAGAGTATCGTAATAAGAGAAAGAATTGGAACTCCAACTAATAACGACACATGAAATATAACCGATAAATCATTGCCAATCGTCGCCTCCACAGGATCTTTCGCTGGAGAACCAAGAAATCCGATTAATCGATCGAAGCGACTTACCGTTTTTGGAAAATTTGGTATTTCTACATGATCACTATCTAAATGATGCTTTAATTTATATTCACTCTTAAAGGGATTTTCGCTCAATTTCATCCACCTCCAGCAATTGTTTCAATTTCTTTATCCCGTTATGAAGTCTCGACTTCACTGTTCCAATCGGAATGTTTAATATCTCCGCAATTTCTTTTTGCTGCATATCATGATAATAAGAAAGAATAAGGACAGCTCGCTGTTCTTCAGGAACTTTCAAAATTGCCGCTCTTACTGTGAGCCGATCTTCGTGAGAAAATTCTTTTTCCTGAATCGGCACTAAAAATGGCAAAAGCGTACGCCACTTTTTTCTTCTATTTAATTTATTAATCATAAGACGATAACCAATTTGAAATAAATACGTTTTTATTTTACCTTTTTCAGGTTCATACATATGTTTCTTTCGTTCTAATGTCAAAAATGTATCTTGCACGAGATCGATACTTAATTGTTCATCTCGGTTAAATCGATATAAAAATGTGTATAGCGCTGGTTTGATCAAAACATATAGTTTTTCTCCTGCCTGCTTATCTCCACTTYGATACGCAAGCATGAGCTCTTCCTCAATCCCAATCTGCGCCATGATTTTTGATCTCCTTTATTCCTTTTAACGTTAATGAAATGCGGGAAATTAAATAGCAACTTGCGACAATAATCCATACTTGCGATTGATTCGTAAAAAATTGAACATACGGGTTTTGAATTGTCTGTCCGGTTGAAACTAAAATATTTAATGCTTGCACACATATGCACGCATACACTGCCAAACAAGCCGAAATCGTATCAAATACATTCCAGCGAAAATACACTTTTGTTTTTGTAAAATCAATTTTATATCCTTTTTTCCGTACTATATGTTTTCTATCAAACGGAATAATGATTGAAAACATAACAATCATCATGACACCGGCTGTAATCATTGATACTTTAAATCCGATTGGCATCGGTAATAGCAAACCACAAGAAAATACGACGATAATTCCAATTACGGCAAAAGCAAGAAGTAACTTATTAGACATAAAAAAGCCTCCCTCATCTATTCTTTCATAAATGTATACAGACGAGGAAGGCACTTCGTTCAAATATTATTTTATTTTTTTAATAATCTTCGCAGGATTCCCGCCAACTACTACATTGTCCGGCACATCTTTCGTTACAACAGCGCCAGATGCGATCACAGCATTATCTCCAATTGTTACGCCCGGATTAATAATCGCTCTTCCGCCAATCCATACGTTATCGCCAATTGTAACTGGTTTTCCGTACTCTGATCCGCTTATGCGCTCTACCGGATCAAGCGGATGCGTTGCTGTATAAATGTGAACACCTGGAGCTAACATACAGTTCACTCCGATTGTAACTGGGCATACGTCTAAAATCGTACAGTCAAAGTTTGCGTAAAAGTTTTCACCAACGTGAATGTTATAACCGTAATCACATCTAAAAGAAGATTCAAGATGAATGTTATCTCCAGTCGTTCCGAATAATTCTTTTACGATTGCACTACGTTCTTCTAGTTTTACTTCTGGTGTTTCATTTAATTTTCTCGTTAATATACGAGCTTGCTCCCTCCCTTGAACTAAAACGGGATCAGCCGGTATGTACATCTCCCCTTGTATCATCTTTTCTTTTTCTGTTTTCATTTCCTTCTCCCCTTCCAACACGTATATATAAGTTTATAATAACATAAAGTGAAACTTTAATCAGTGGGGGTTTTGTTCATCCCCCACTGATTATTAGCCCTCACCAATCGGGCGTTTACGGGCAGCCCGACTCCCACCTTACCTCTTTGCCCCAGCTGAATTTTGAGGTGGGAGTTTTACTGCCCGCAAATAGCGGGATAAAAAAGAAGGGTCTGAACGTATTCATTCAGACCCTTCCTCTTTTAATCTTCCATCGTCGATAAGTCACCTGTTGGTAAGTTTAATTCCCACGCTTTTAATACGCGGCGCATAATTTTACCACTTCTCGTTTTCGGTAATTTATCTCTAAATTCAATTTGTCTTGGCGCTGCATGAGCTGCTAGGCCTTTTTTCACAAATTGACGAATCTCTTCTTTTAATTCATCAGATGGTTCGTATCCCACGCGAAGCGCGATAAATGCTTTAATGATTTCTCCGCGTACTGGATCAGGAATACCAATTACACCAGCTTCCGCTACAGCAGCATGCTCGATTAATTTACTTTCTACTTCAAACGGACCAACACGCTCACCTGACGTCATAATTACATCGTCAATACGTCCTTGGAACCAGAAGTATCCATCTTCATCCATATAAGCAGAGTCACCTGATACGTACCAATCTCCCGGCATGAAGTAAGACTCATATTTTTGCGGGTTATTCCAAACCGCACGCATCATAGATGGCCAACCTTTACCAATTGCTAAGTTCCCCATTGTGTATGGAGGCACTTCATTTCCTTCATTATCAACAATCGCTGCTTTCACACCTGGAATTGGTTTCCCCATTGAACCTGGACGGATTTCCATACAAGGATAGTTACAAATAACTTGTCCGCCTGTTTCTGTCATCCACCACGTATCATGAATACGAAGTCCAAATGCGCTCATACCCCAGCGAATTACTTCTGGATTTAATGGCTCACCAACACTTAATACGTGACGCACTTGTGATAAATCATATTTTTTAATTGCGTCTTGTCCAGCTCCCATTAGCATACGGAACGCTGTCGGTGCACTATACCAAACTGTTACACCGTAATCTTGCAGTGCTTCATACCACGCTTCCGGACTAAATCTCCCGCCTAAAATAACATTTGATGCTCCCACTAACCACGGTGCAAAAATACCGTAAGCTGTTCCAGTTACCCAGCCTGGGTCAGCTGTACACCAATATACATCATCTTCTTTTAAATCTAATACCCATTTCGCTGTTTGATAGTGCTGAACCATTGCGTTTTGAGCATGAAGGACACCTTTTGGCTTACCAGTAGAACCAGATGTGTAATGTAGAATTAAACCGTCTTCACGGCCTAACCATTCGATATGTAATTCTTTTGAAGCTTGTTCAAATAAAGGATTGAACGCTACAGTTTTACCGCCTTCTTCTGCATTGTCTCCAACAAGGAAGACTGTTTTTAAAGCAGGTAAATCATTTAATGGTATGCGCTCTAACAATTCAGGAGTTGTAATTAACACCTTCGCTTCGCTATCTTCTAAACGATCGCGAACTGCGCCTTCCATAAATGCTTCAAATAATGGTCCAACAATTGCCCCTAATTTCACTGCACCTAAAAGTGCGAAATATAATTCTGGGGAACGCGGCATAAAAATAAAAACGCGATCGCCTTTCTCAACATCGCCATAGTTTTTCAGGACATTTCCTGCTTTATTAGAAAAATCCTTCATTTCCTTAAACGTATATTTCTCTTTTCGCGATCCATCTTGATAATAAAGTGCTACTTTATTCTTTCGATCGGATTTCGCATGCTTATCAATTGCCTCATACGCCATATTCACTCGGCCTGTTTCATTCCAAGTAAAATTTTTATTAACCTCTTCCCAGTTAAAATTCGCGTATGCCTCTTCATAATTCGGCAAATTATTTTCTCCTTTAATGACAGGAAGCGTTTCCACTTTCATACTTTACATCCCCCTCCTATGTATTCTATTATCTATTATAATGACATTATTTAAAATTTTCAGTATTTTTGTTGATTTTTAGACAAATTTTTAATGACAAAATTCGATTCACATCGCATATATTATAAAGTACGATATTAATAGATTCACAAACCCTCAAGGTGGTGAGCAATAAATTGATTCATAAAAAAATATATAATGCCAGAAACTTAAAAACAGCGAAAGGCACTTTAATTATTGAAGGTCCTGTCTCTACACATAATCTTGAAATGTATGAATTTCATCCAGACTTAATTGCGTTTCGTCCTGCCGAGCAGCAATATAAAGCAATTGTCGAAATTTCTAAGTTACCAGAAGCTCGTCTCATTATTGCTAGACATGACCAAACGATTGTTGGATATGTTACATACTTGTATCCTGATCCGCTCGAGCGATGGTCAGAAGGAAAGATTGAAAACTTAATTGAGCTTGGGGCGATTGAAGTTGTCCCAGCCTTTCGCGGTTGCTCTGTCGGAAAAAATTTATTAGAAGTTTCAATGATGGACGATCATATGGAAGATTACATTATATTAACGACTGAATATTATTGGCACTGGGATTTAAAACAAACAGGCTTAAATGTTTGGGAATACCGAAAAGTAATGGAAAAAATGATGAATGCTGGTGGTTTACAATGGATGGCTACAGATGATCCTGAAATTTGTTCACATCCTGCCAACTGTTTAATGGTCCGCATCGGTAAACGTGTTGATACGGATTCCATTCAAGCATTTGATCGTCTACGTTTTCACAATCGTTTTATGTATTAATAAAGGGGGCAACTGGAATGATTGTAGAAGAAATTATGAATCAAGATGTAGTGACACTGCATCCAAACGATACAATTGAAACAGCAATCCGAACAATACGTACGAAAGGCATTCGGCACATTCCAATTGTCGATCAAAATAATCATGTCGTAGGCATTATTTCTGATCGGGATGTAAGAGATGCAAGTCCGTCTATTTTAGATGAACAAGTTTCACTCGATATGCTGAAGCAACCACTTGAACTCATAATGAAACACCCTGTTATGACTTGTCACCCTCTCGATTTCGTTGAGGAAATTGCGACTTTATTTTTTGAAAATAAAATAGGCTGTCTTCCTGTTACGAAAGCTGGAAAACTCGTAGGTATCATTTCTGAATCTACAGTGCTGCACACGTTAGTAAAATTAACAGGAGCTCATCAACCGAGTTCACAAATTGAAATTCAAGTGAAAAATGAACCTGGTATTCTCGGAAAAGTCGTTGCTATTTTTAGTGATTTACAAATAAATATTGTGAGCGTTCTCGTCTATCCAGCAAAAGATGAGAATGATAAAGTACTCGTTTTCCGCATTCAAACGATGAATCCTCTAAAAGTGATTGATGCACTCGAAGCAGAGGGCTACCGCGTATTATGGCCAAACATAATGGGGATGCAAGCATGAGCAGCGCCTTCATTTATTCGGATGACTTTCGGGGCTATTCATTTAGCCCTGATCATCCTTTTAACCAACTGCGCGTCACACTCACGTATGATTTATTACAAAAGAGCGGTTTTATCTCTCCCTCTCAAGTCATCGCGCCACGGATGGCTACAGATGAAGAGATTGCCTACGTTCATACAGAGGAGTACATAAATGCGGTAAAACGTGCTGGAGAAGGTAAGTTAGAAAAATCAATTGCGATGACATATGGACTTGGAACAGAAGATACACCAATGTTTCCAAATATGCATGAAGCAAGTGCATTACTCGTTGGCGGAACATTAACAGCTGTCGATGCTGTTATTTCCGGAAAAGTAAAGCACGCCCTCAATTTAGGCGGCGGCTTACATCATGGCTTCCGTGGTAAAGCATCTGGCTTTTGTATTTATAACGATAGCTCTATCGCAATGAAATATATTCAGAAGAAATACGGTTTACGCGTTTTATATATTGATACAGATGCTCATCACGGTGACGGGGTACAATGGTCTTTTTACGACGATCCTAACGTATGCACCATTTCATTACACGAAACTGGGCGTTATTTATTTCCTGGAACTGGCGCAGTAAATGAACGTGGACAAGGAAATGGATATAATTATTCTTTTAACGTTCCACTCGACGCTTTTACAGAAGACGAATCGTTTTTAGATTCATATCGAACAGTTGTAAAAGAAGTGGCAGCATACTTTAAACCGGATATTATTTTAACGCAAAATGGTGCTGATGCACATTATTACGATCCACTTACACACCTTTGCGCAACGATGAATATTTACCGTGAAATACCGAAGCTCGCTCGTGAAATCGCTAATGAATATTGCGACGGTCGCTGGATTGCTGTCGGCGGTGGTGGCTATGATCACTGGCGCGTCGTACCAAGAGCTTGGGCACTCATTTGGCTCGAAATGAACAACATCCAAAACATCTCAGGTTATCTCCCTCCAGAATGGATTGACGCTTGGAAAGGACAAGCAGAAACCGACCTTCCCCTTACATGGGAAGATCCAGACAACATGTATCAACCTATCCCTAGAAAACCAGAAATCGAAGAAAAAAATGCATTAACTGTAGCGAAATCTCTCGAAATCATTCGGAATAATATGACAAAATCTTTATATTAAACAGAGAGGAGGCTCGTTTTTTGAACAGCCTCCTTTTCTTTATTGTCGATTTCTGTCGGTAAGTCGATATATTTTAAAAAGCGCTGATATATTTCGAGTTGTGGTCGATATAATCTAATAATCGCTGATATATTTTTATGTACTAATGGACTGGCCCAACTCTTATAAAAAAAGGTAGTGACACTATGTGGAAACAACAAATAATCAATACAAAGCGCGGCACATTCGAAATTTTCACTAAAGGCAATGGCGAACCGCTTTGCATTACACATCACTATTCGCAATTTAATGAAACTGGTGATTACTTTGCGGATGTTTTCACTTCTACGCATCGTGTATTCCTTATTAATTTACGAGACGCTGGTAACTCAGCAAAAGCTCATTCAGAAAAAGAATTAACCATGATTGAAACAATTCACGACTTAGAAGCAATACGAGAAGCATTACAACTTCCAATATGGCATTTCGCCGGTCATTCAACAGGCGGTATGCTTGGACTTTTATATGCCATTACATATCCAACTTTCTTGCAATCATTAGTCATCGCCGGAGCCGCAGCAAGTAACTATACCGAAACACCATTTTGTGTTTATCACCCCGAACATTCGCAGTTTCATTATATGCAACAACTCATTGAAAACTTAAAAAGCCCTCACCTTACAAGTGAAGAACGGAAAGAACTATCTACTAAGAGAACCCAATTATCATTGTATAAACCCGAAAACTATAACTCTTATTTTAGTAAACCAATCCAAAAAACAATGTCCGCTAGCCGGATGAATGCTTTCTCTTATGAATATCCGTTATTTGATTTAAGAAAGTACTTACCTTCTATCCACACAAAGACGCTTATTATTTGCGGAAGACATGATGTGCAGTGCCCGATTCAATATTCTATTGAGATACATGAGGGCATTCGTAATTCTATCTTTGTACCATTTGAGTGCAGTAACCATTATCCTTTTTTAGAAGAAGCCAGTCGGTTTACTTCTATTACTCAAGAATTTTTTGGGATTAAAAAGAAAATTAAGGACTCACAAAGGCAATAAGTCTAGGAAGAGAGAACAAGTTTATTAGTGCTGTTTTGCTAAAGGAGGGAAATAGGGTGAAAGAAAAATTATTAAGAGTTGGAACGACTTATATTCCAGTTACCAACGTAGAACTTTCTTCAAATTGGTATGTGAACAAATTGGGAGCAGAGTTGAACTTTAAAGACGAAGACAAAGCTATTATTAACTTTGCAAATCAAAGCTTTTTTCTAGTTAAATCCCAAGATAATCAAACCTTAAATTTTTTTGATTTTCACGGTGAAGAACGCTTTTCTATAACATTCGAAGTTAATGGATTACATACACTAAAATCAATTCATAGTGAATTTATTGAAAAGGAAATTCTAGTTGGAGAGATTGAAAACAGAGGGCATGCTGGGAAGAATTTTGTTTTTTATGATTTAGATGGTAATAAATTTGATGTTTGGAGTGAATTAAGTCCTATTTTCAAAGAAAAACACCTAATATAGAGTGATTTTTTACAATCAGACGCAAGTATTAAATAACACAGAAAGATACGAGGCTTATTCCATTAAAGCCTCGTTAATGAATATATTAACCTTCAAGAAAAATATTTCACACTAGAAACAACTAAAAGAAGAACAACAAAAACTACTAAACCTAAATCAATAAATACTGACTTTTTATCTCCTTCTTTTAAAGTTATCATAAAATTAGAAATTATTTTAATTCCAAAAAAGACCATCATAAATAACCCACCGAAATGATCATTTGTAGAATCTTCATCATAAAACATTTGTATTGCACCGATAATTAATAAAATAAGTACGATATTAGTTCCAATCTTTACAGCCTTGTTTAATTTATTATCCTTTAATTCAGCCCCCAAAATCTAGCACTCCCTCTCAAACCATCGTGCGTGTTGGCACAGATCTTTTATTCCCCTTTAAATTTTAACATAAATTACCTTATATATCCTTTTCCTTACAGTCATAGGCATTCCGACAATAATGATACTCCCTTCATTACAACATGCTCGCGCTCATAACTTTGCAGAAATAGAAAAGATTTTGTTAGAAGGACGTAAGTAAAAAGCTAACTTTTGCCTTCCTCCCCCACCCTATGCTACATTTAACCCGTTACATCAATATTAATAGGGTGGGAATAAACATGAACAAACCTAAAATTGGGATGATTGGACTTGGAAGTATCGCACAAAAAGCCTATCTTCCAACACTTACAAAAGAAACAGATTGGAATTTTGTAGGGGCCTTTACACCTAACCCCGAGAAAAGAAAACAAATTTGCCAACAATATCGTATTCAAGACTTTCATTCTATGGAAACACTAGCTTCTGAATGTGATGCAATCTTCGTTCATAGTTCAACTGCTACACATTATGAAATCGTTTCTGAACTTCTGAAAAAAGGAATCGATGTTTATGTTGATAAGCCGCTAGCAGCTACAGTAGAACAAGCTAAGAAACTAGTCGAGTTGAGCGAGAAGTATAACCGAAAGTTAATGGTCGGATTTAATCGCCGATTCGTTCCTATGTACGTTGCTGCCAAAGAGCAAGCTAATGATATTTCATGGATTCGAATTGAAAAGCACCGCACAAATAAGGTGGGGCCATATACGTATGACTTTACTATGTTAGATGATTACTTACATATTGTAGATACTGCTCGCTGGTTAGCTAACGATGACCTTAACGTCGTTCATAATATGATGCAAATCAATGAAAAGAACGAACTTCTTTACGGACATCATACATATACAACTCCAAGTGGACTGTTACTTTCTACCGCGATGCATCGCCATGCAGGTACAAACTTAGAACAAATTGAACTTGTAACGACAGGGAAAATTATTCGCGTAAAAAATATGAATACATTTGAAATTGAACAAGAAAACTCCGTCTCGCAAAGCGGTTCACCATCATGGGATACGACGTTAAAACAGCGCGGTTTTGAAGATGCTGTTCATCATTTTATCGAATGTGTTCACGGAGATACAAAACCTGTTGTAGATGGATTAGAAGGATTAAAAACGCAGCAACTGTTGCAATCTCTACTGGAGAATGCAACTAAAAATTAAAACGGATACATTTTTCAGAATTTACTTTCATTCCCATTTCCTCTTTATTTCTCTCGCAAATTTCTATAGAATATGTTGATAGGAATTATAAATTTCATATTGAATCGTGGAAAGGATGGGATTAACACATGTGGAACGAGTTTAAAAAATTCGCATTCAAAGGGAATGTAATCGATTTAGCTGTCGGGGTTGTAATCGGTGCTGCATTCGGTAAAATCGTTAGTTCTTTAGTAAAAGATATCATCACACCATTACTTGGTATGGTACTGGGCGGCGTTAACTTTACAGATTTAAAACTTACATTCGGTAAATCATCTATTATGTATGGTAACTTCATCCAAACTATTTTTGATTTCTTAATTATTGCAGCTGCTATCTTTATGTTCGTTAAAGTTTTCAACAAACTAACATCTAAAAGAGAAGAAGAAGAAGAAAAGAAAGAAGAACTTCCAGAACCAACAAAAGAAGAAGAAATTCTTGGTGAAATTCGCGACTTACTAAAACAACAAAACTCTTCTAAAGATAGAGCATAATTGAACGGATAAAAAGGCATGCCCCCTCGGGACATGCCTTTTCTATATGCTATAACGTTTCTGAATTCATATGAATAAATAAAATAATACCAGCAACCATAAGTACCATAATGCTACCTGCAAATAGTGTAATACCGATAAACATTAAACTCGTACTTAAATCTATCGAAATACTTTCAGTAAAAATTGAAATTACATACGTGATAAGGGCGATTCCTGCAAGAATACTTCCTGGAACAAATCGCTTTAAGCCATTTTGTTTTAACGTCATATATGCAAAAATAGCGGTCATGCAAAGCGTAATTATCCAAAGAACGATCATCTCTTCTCCCCCCTCACAAGCCTTTTCTTTCTATTATACATGACATTGCCCTATAATAGTTAAATTTGCACTTGTGTGACATATAACAAGGAATCTCCCCCACTGTAGCGAAAGCATTACAACATACACTTCACAATAAGGAGGCTTTCATTTGGAATACACTACCACATGCAATTTGGAGCTATCCGAAAGATTCGATTATGTTACGATTGACTTAGAAAAACATTTTTTTGCATCGACGTTGTAAATTTGCAAAACAATACAGCTGTACTAAAAATATCAATTAACTTGGAAAAAGATGAAACAATAGTAGAGGGAAATATAATTCAGTACGATACTTTGTACATAGACACATTATTACAAGGATTAAAATGTATTGCTCAAACATGTATTGATCGCAATTTAAGAAACCAAGAGGAACTGTTCGCATTTTCAGAAGAAAATTAGCTTCAATAAAAAGAAAAAATGGTTATTTTTTCTTTTTATTGATATAATTGTTATATAGAAATATTCTTTATAAGGATGTGTTCATAATGATTTGGATTTCACTAATCGTATTAGCCTATTTCATCATTCTCGTCCCAATACAGTACAACTATATTAAGATGCTCAAGGAAAAACAGAAAAAAATGAACGTGTCTCAAAATGAACTTTACGACAAAATGTCTTATGAAGAATCCCAAGTACATTATCATTATCAAAGTAACGTATTTACAATACCCGCTTCACTTATCGCGAGTATTGTTTATAAAGTAAAACATTCAGCATAAGGAGATTCTCCCATATGTATGCTGTAAAATTATTATTTGAATCTGTCCATTCAGGTAAACCTAATCCTATTAAAATTGATGAACATTATGAAGAGAATCACGATACACTTTTTGAAGAAAGTATCATTCTCGTTAAGGCGAACAGTTTAGAGGAAGCGCATGAGCTAGGTGAAAAGATAGCTCTACAGTCTGAAGATACGTACGATAATATGTACGGTGAGCAAGTAACATGGACGTTTAGAAAAGTGTTGCATGTTTTCGAATTAGATGACACACCATTTGAGACAGGAAAAGAATTATATGCACGCTTTTTACATGTTAAGAAAACTGAAAGTGTAGATACAGTAGTTAAACACCATTATCCTGAATATGAATAAAAGCTCACAGCTATCGCTGTGAGCTCTCTTATTCTTACTTCGTTGAATCTCTAAATTGGATACGGTGAGGTAAGATAACTGAGTGATCTTCTACTTTTTCTTTGTTCATATATTTCGTTAGTAGACGCATTGCTACTGCACCGATATCATACATTGGTTGTACAACTGTCGAAAGTTGCGGGCGAACCATTAATGCAAGACGTGTGTTGTCAAAACCAAGCACTTCGATATCCGTTGGTACGTTTAATCCCGCGTCTTGTGCTGCGTGGATTACACCTAGTGCCATTTCATCAGAAGATACGAAGATTGCTGTTGGTTTTTCATCCATGCCCCAAAGTCTTTCAAACGCTTCTATACCTGAATCATATGTGTAATCTCCATCAATTATAAGATTTTCATCATATGAAATACCTGCTTCTTCTAAAGCTTTTTTATAACCTTGTAACTTCTTCGCGCTTCCTGCTTTATTAATGAAAGGACCAGAGACGAAACCGATACGTTTATGTCCTTGCTCAATAAAATGCTTCATTGCATCGTAAGCTGCTTGTGTATAATCAATATTTACTGATGACGTTTCATTTTGTTCATCAAATGACGCTGCTAATACAATTGGTACTGGAGATTTTTTGAACTCTTCAACGTGAATATCTGTAATATCTTCACCCATGAAAACAATCCCGTCCACTTGTTTCCCAAGCATCGTATTTAATAAGTGGAACTCTTTCTCTTTGTTCTGGTCAGAGTTACTTAAAATGATGTTATATTTGTACATTGTTGCGATATCTTCAATTCCACGAGCAAGTTCTGCATAAAACGTATTTGAGATATCAGGAATAATAACACCCACTGTAGTTGTCTTCTTACTTGCTAGTCCACGTGCTACCGCATTCGGGCGGTATCCTAAACGATCAATTGCTTCTAATACTTTCTTTCTTGTTGTAGGCTTTACATTTGGGTTACCATTCACAACGCGTGATACGGTAGCCATTGAAACATTTGCTTCACGCGCTACATCATAGATTGTTACGTTCATCTCTTCGCACACTCCTTCTATTTATGTTATCTATTTTTATGTATCGGTTCACTTGAATGAAAAAAAGACATCAACTCTATTTGCAGATGCCAACAATCGTCCCGAGTTCTTCCTTTTACTAATGATACGCTAAAAACACAGGGTCATACAATATTTTCCCGCAAAAGTTTCGAAAAAATTCGCTTCTTTTCTCGTATTTTCGTATTTTTTATGCAAAAAAGGTCAATTTTTGTAAAAAAGCTATGTAACAAGGGCTACATAGACTAAGAAATCTTTTTATAAATTACTTCCGAATGCTTTTAATTCTTTCATAAACTCATTGAATTCTGGAATACCCATTTGCTGCGCTGCATCTGATAATGCAACTGCTGGGCCTGGATGTACTTCAGCCATAATAGCAAAAGCACCAATTGCCATAGCCGCTTTTGCAAACGGTAAGAGAAGGTCACGTCGCCCTGTAGAATGCGTTACATCGACAACAACAGGTAAATGTGTTTCTTTCTTTTAAATTGGCACAGCGGAAATATCAAGCGTATTACGCGTTGCTGTTTCATATGTGCGAATACCACGCTTTAATAATATTGGTTTATTTACAGCACCAGCTGCCTTTAACAGTTCAAAGTTTTGCATATTGCGAGCGCCAATTTGAATAACATCAACATAATCTAACACTTTAAAGAAGGCACTGAAATAGTCTATTTCATAAGAAAAAAGAGGTCATTCCCTACTATGTACAGGTAATGACCTCCTTTCTTCTTTCAACATCTTTAGGAAATTCGAAATGTTTTTCTCGAAGTATTCACTTTTTCAGTAGCCTCAGTTTAAATACTGTCTTTTCATTATAAGAAAGAAACAAACGGTTTATCGCTGTTCTTCTCTTTTATAATAACAGCCTCGATTTTATTCTCGGACTTTATCTGTAATTGAACTTTAGCATCTTTAGGAAATTGTTCTAACATACTTTGAGCAGCCGTTTGAGAGAGTGCCATTAATTCTGACTTACCGTTATATTTAACGACAATATCCATCTTTAATTTATCCATCTTATTTTGCTTATAAGAAATCTTAGCATTAACAGGGATATAATCTCCTGGAGAAAATGCCTTCATTGCTTCAGAAAATTTCTTTAGCTTATCATTATCTTCTCCATGTGCCCCCCCAAATTCTTGAGAAGGATACGAATACGACTTTTCATCAATAGTATCCCAATTTCCAAGATTAGTCTCGTTCTTTTGAACAGTAGCGCTTGAAATATAAGTACCATTCTTTAAAGAACTTGTACTTTCTTGCTTGAATATAGCAAATGTAATTGGAGATTTGTTATATTTATCATTTTTATTAATAGCTTCTATAAGCCCCTTAGCGACTTCAGTACCTTTAGAAATAGCTTCCTCATTAGATACACTTGAAGACATAGATAAACCAATAACAACACCAGATAAGCTTAGTTCATTTGAATTTTGTTTGCCGAAGTAGTCCTGTTCTATAATATTAGTCAAAACTGGTACTTCTTGTTTCGTAACTAATTCATCAATTGTTTTCTCTGGAATATATTGATTTAATTGTAATACGTAATTTTCTGTATCGAATTGTTTTGAAGCAATATCCATTAAACCATTTTCATATTCTGCTAAATCTAGTTTAGAATTAGTTTTAACATTAACTGTATTAATTACCCTTTGTTCTTTTAAAGGAATAACAGTTCTATAGTAATCCTTAGAAACAGCAGTTCTTGGAATCATACTTTTTTCTTTCGTATCTTTCTGTACAACTTCATCCTTCTTCTCAATAGTATTATTGCTGCAAGCCCCCAGTAATAAACTTAAGCTTGCGATGCATAATGCCATTTTCTTCATTGCTTAAAACCCACTTTCAAAAGTCAATTTACTTAGTTTTAAAGTATCTCTAGTGTACCACTAAATATATTGCAACAAAATAAAAAAGAAGCAAGCCCTTCGCTTGCCTCTCCCTATTTTACATTCTCTTCTAAAGCTTCTTTTTTAATATTCCAGTGCGATGTATGCCATACTACCATTCCATCTTTTATGTATAACACTTGCGGAGATTCATGCTTAATGCTGTACTGCTCTGCAACATGGTTCGAAACATCTCTCGCCTCTTGTACGTATAAGTAATATGCTGGCACTTCTCTTTCTTCACCGCAATACGCTTGAAACTCAGTATATGCACCGTGACTAATTGGGCATGTCGTACTATGTTTAAAAAGAACGTAAGGCTCGTTCTTTTCTACTAACGCTTCAAGTTCTTCAATCGTTTCAATCTTCATCATACTCATCATTACTCACCTCTCATGCGAAGTCTAGAGCGCTTCTCTCTCTTTTCAGCCTTCTGCTCAGCTCTCTCAAGTTTACGCTCTTCTTTTTCAATCTTTTTCTCTTGTCTCGTAGTACGGTAATGATTATATACTTCAATTGCTGCGCTGCTCCACTGTACAACTTGTGCCACTTTATCTGCATTATTTTCAATTTCGTCCGTAACAGACTCTGAAACGTTGCGAAGCTTCGTATTTAAAGAGTGGATCGTCGTTCCGATTCCATCCACACCTTCTACTACTTTATTTAGCGACTGTGACTTCTGTTGAATATCATCAGCTAACGCATTTGTCTTATGTAATAATTGCTCCGTCTCTACGCTTATTCCTTGCATTTGCTTTTCTAAACCTTCTAACGTGCTCGCAACGTTTTCTAACGTCTTCTGAACCGATAACAACGTTCTGCATACATACACTACTAATACTGCGAAAGCAACCGCGATAATAGCCGCACTTACATATAGAAGAACTTGCATTTCATCACTTCCTTTATCTTTTTCATACTTTCTCCCATTATACAATCATTTTCCGTTTCATTCTAATCCCTATCTTTTCATTAGAATTTTCATACTTATTCGTTAACTTTAACATAAATGATTCAACAAATTCCACTAAGTAGGTTACAATAGGAGAGGATACATAATTAGTAGGGAGGCTTTACATATGAAAGATCCACGCATTGAAAAGTTAGCATACAATTTAATTAACTACTCTATTCGTTTAAAAAAAGGCGAAAAAGTATTAATTGAAAACTTTGGCTTACAAAAAGAACTTGTAACTGCACTTGTAAAAGAAGCATATGCAGCTGGTGGTTTCCCATTCGTTTCTTTAAAAGATCATCAAGTAGATCGCTCTTTATTAATGGGTGCTACTGAAGAACATTTCGAACAAATCGCTGCATATGAAGCGAGCGTAATGAAAGATATGGATGCTTACATTGGCCTTCGCTCTGGCGATAACATTAACGAACAAGCTGACGTTCCAAGTGAACGTATGAAAGTTCACGGCCAAACAATTGGCAAAAAAGTTCATAGAGACATCCGTGTTCCGAAAACACGCTGGGTTGTTCTTCGCTACCCAAATGCTTCTATGGCGCAGCTTGCTAAAATGAGCACAGAAGCTTTCGAAGACTTCTACTTCGAAGTTTGTAACTTAGACTACGGTAAAATGGATAAGGCGATGGATAGCCTTGTTACATTAATGAATAAAACAGATAAGGTTCGCTTAACTGGCCCTGGAACTGATTTAACATTCTCTATTAAAGACATTCCAGCTATTAAATGCTCGGGTCATTTAAACATTCCAGATGGTGAAGTATACTCTGCACCAGTTCGCGATTCTGTTAACGGTACAGTTTCTTACAACACACCATCTCCTTACAACGGTTATACATTTGAAAATGTACAACTTAAATTTGAGAATGGCCAAATCGTTGACGCAACTGCAAACGATTCAGAGCGCATTAACAAAATCTTCGATACGGACGAAGGCGCACGCTACGTTGGTGAGTTCGCAATCGGCGTAAACCCATACATCTTACATCCAATGGGAGACATTCTATTCGATGAAAAAATCGATGGCAGCTTCCACTTCACACCTGGACAAGCTTATGAAGATGCATGGAACGGCAACAACTCTAACATTCACTGGGATTTAGTATGCATTCAGCGCCCTGAATACGGCGGCGGTGAAATTTACTTCGACGACGTATTAATCCGTAAAGACGGACGCTTCGTTGTAACTGAACTAGAAGCTTTAAACCCAGAGAACTTAAAATAATATGAAAAGCGCTCGGATAGAATCCAGAGCGCTTTTTCATTAATACTCTAATAATTTTTTAGCCACATCTTCTGGTACTTTAAAACTATTTTTATTTTTTATTTTATTAATTTTCAATTCAACCTCAACATAAGGGACATCTTTATATACTGTCATAGTACCAATTTCATATAACTCTTTTTTATCTTTACTCGAATCCAATAATTTCGGTGTATCCTCTTGATACATTTTAAACGTTTTCCCTTGCGGAGTATCCATAGGAGCCGATTCCATTTCCCACTCATCCATTTTGATTGATTCAAACAACTTTGTGATTTCTTTCTTATCAGTAATTGTTTTTTTATCACTCGAATCAATAAGGGATTCTATTTCAATTTTTTGTGCCTTTTCTAAACTAACATCAGACTTCTCTTTCTTCGCACTACATCCTATTAAAAGAATCGATGCTGTTAGCAGAAATATAAACAACATACAGATTTTTTTCATTTCTATATCCCTCCTGTACTATATAGAGCTACTTTTCTTGCTTTTTGTTTGCTGGAAACGAAAATAAAATAAAAGCGTCACTGCGATAGTACCTATTAATATTGGAACATATAAGGGCAGATCCCATTTCATATATACTCTAGTGCAACCAACAAGCACAAATAAAATTTCTAAACAGAATAAAGGTTTTACATATTTCATTTCTTACCTACCATTTCTATTTTCACATTTGGGTTCTCTTTCTCGATAAGCGCCAAAAATTCATTCATATCTTGCGGCATCGCAACCATATGTACTTTGTATGCATTCGTCGTAATTTCAAGGGATTTCCCAACTTGACGAACAACTCTTATATCTTTTAATACAACATCGTCATTTAAAATACCATATTTTAATACGCCATTTTCCACTTTATGTTTTTTAATAAATATTTCCCAAACGATTGGTACATTTACAATGAAGCATAAACCCATTCCAATCAACGCTGACATCCACTGCTCTTTATTTGTGAAAAGCATGACAATTGGATAAACAAACATAAAAGCTAATGTGAGACTAACGAAAATTACCGCTGACTTACTTCTTTGAATTGGAAAATCCATACACGCACCCCCTAACTAAATTATACCATTTTTTCCATTTTAGTTCATAAAAAAAGGCCATTTATGAATGACCTTTTTAAACAGTATACCTATAAAATTTCTTATCTACCTCTAGCACAGGAAAACTTTTTGGCAACTCTTCTATACTCACGCTTTGAAAACCATTCTTTTCATAGAAACGGTGTGCTGCTAGAAATTTAACTGTTGTTCCTAAATAAATGTCTTCCAATTTCTTTTCCTTCGCCCAAGAAATTGCTGTTTGAAGTAGCATACTTGATGCACCCCATTCTTTTCCACGGAACTCTTTCTTCACGAACATTTTTCTTAGCGCTACTTGATGCTTTCCAATATCTAATAAAGCTACCGTTCCAACTACTTTCCCATCATAAGTTGCTACCCAAAAATTTCCGTTGTCCCTTTGATAGAACGTTTCTATTTCAAGTAAGTCAGGCTGCTCTTCTTTCGTAATTGGGACATTGTACTCTTTTTGCTGAATATGAACGATAAGATCCACTACTTCCTCTTGAAACATACTTTCATACGGAATAATACAAATCTTCTTGTTCATCGAATCTTCTTCCATTCTGAAGCTAATAAACTATAAACAGCAATATCCTGAAAATGATCGTATAACCATTCGTCATCTCTTAAAATACCATCTAATTTAAAACCTAAACGTTCTGGAATCGCACGGCTTTTCGCATTTTCAACACCGCAACGAATTTCAATTTTATTCAGCTTTAAATTATCAAATGCATAATGAAGCACAGCCTTCACACTTCGCGTCATAATACCTTTCCCACCAGCATCTTCTGCAAGATAATATCCAAGACTCGTAGCTTTCTTACCCCAGCTCACCGGATGAATCCCCACCATCCCAACGAGCTTTCCTTTATAACGTATGCCAGCTTCAAACCCATCGCCCTCTGCAAATTTCTTTAACCACATCGGAAAAATCTCATTATACGCATCAGCTGATTTCGTTCCATCTACCCAAGGGAGCCATCTTCTTAAATGGTTACGGTTTTGATCTAATAATTGATATAATTCCTCTTTATGATGTTTTTCTAATAGTTGTAGTTCGATTTCGTCATCTACTCGGAGTGTGAACATGTTTTTTAGCCCCTTTTTATTTTTCTTATTATTCTAACACTTACAGATACAAAATGTTAAATATTCACACTTTTTTCGGTTTTATTTGTATAAAACCAGAAGAATATAATACTCCCGTAACAACTAATATCATTCCTATAGATTGTGCGGGTGTTATATTTACTCCTTCAATAAAAGAAATAATCATTGTAACAACAGGCACTAAATTAAAAAATAGAGATGTCCTTGCTGCCCCAATTTGAGCAATTCCATTATTCCACCATAAGTAACCGAGCACACTCATTCCAATTGCCATAAAGAGAATCGCTCCCCAAGCTAACAAAGGAATTTCCAAAACTGGTACTATACTTTTTTGAGTGACAGATATCACAATAAAGGCAAGAGCACCAATCGTCATCGTATATGTCGTAGTTTGTATTGGGCTACCAGTTTTAATAAACCTTCTGCCTAGTACACCGTATAACGCCCAGCAAATATTCCCTAATAAAATATAAAAATCCCCTTTTGAAAATGATAAGCTTTGTAGTATTGTAAACGAACCTTGTGTAAGTACAAAAACAACACCAAGTAATGCAAGTAACATTCCAATACCTTGGCGCTTTATAATTTTTTCTCGTAAAATAACCCTTGCTAACAGCGTCGTAGCGAGCGGATTCGTCGCCATAATAAGTGCACCATTAATAGCTTCTGTATGTTTCATACCTAAAAAGAAAAAGAAGTTAAAACCAAATATACCAACAATACCTAGCAAAAGGTAATAAGCCCCATTCTGCCTCCATACCTCCACCTCAAAATCTTTTCGTATTTTTAACAGACATAACATCACAAATGCAGCAATCACAAAACGCCATGCCGCTATATGAATCGCTTCGAAATATTGCACCGCATATTTCGAAGCATTAAATGTTCCGCCAGTGAAAATCGCAAACCCTAGTAACTGAGCGTATACTTTATTCTTCATTGTTGGCCTCCGAGTTTTTCTCTTCTAGAAAACCATAATAAATTTCTAACTTCTCCTCTGTTAACAAAACTACTTTTTGCAATTGCTCCTGCTGTTCCCTTAAACGATCTAAGTGTGTTGTTAAAATTGAAATCCTCTTTTTTATTTTCGCAGGTACTTCCTCTTCCCGCTGTCTAATCTCCTCTATAATACATCCGTCACTTGCAAACTCAGCCATCTCTTCTAAAGACATTCCAGTTTGCTTTAATGAATATAAAAATTTTAACAGGCGCACATCACCTTCTGTATACTGACGAATACCACTATTTCGCGTTGGTGGTGGCAATAAACCTAGTTTCTCATAATAGCGCAAAGTATGAATACCCATCCCTGTTAGCTCTGCTACTTCACCGATTTTATACATGTTTTCTCCCCCTTGTTTTTACATATTCATCTTACAACCTAGAGCTAACTCTAGGTCAATACATAAATAAAAATCGGACACAACAAAAAAAGACGCACAGCCAAGCTATGCGTCTTTTCTATTACTTCTCTGCAACTTGAACTTCTTTTACGTAAGCTGCTTCGAATTTTTGGATGTCTCCTGCGCCCATGAAAATAAGAACGCCGTTTTTATGTTTCTTTAACACATCCGTTGTTGTATCTGTAATCAGCTCTGCGCCATCGATACGTTTTTGCAGATCTTCAATTGTTAATTCACCTTTGTTTTCACGTGCTGATCCGAAAATATCACATAAGTATACTTGGTCAGCTTTACTTAAGCTTTCCGCGAACTCATCTAAAAACTTCTCTGTACGTGAGAATGTATGTGGTTGGAATACAGCGACAACTTCACGCTCTGGATGTTTTTGACGTGCTGCTTCAATCGTTGCATTAATTTCTGTCGGATGGTGTGCATAGTCATCAATGATAACTTGTTCTCCCATTGGCTTTTCATTAAAGCGACGTTTTACGCCTTCAAAAGTTGTTAGCTGATGCTTAACTGCTTCTACATCAACGTTTTCATAATGGCAAAGCGCGATTACTGCTAATGCATTTAATACGCTGTGATCGCCGTATCCTGTAATTTTGAACGTGTCATAATACGTATTACGAACGAATACATCGAATATAGTACCATCAGTTCTCTTTTGAATGTTACGTGCTTGGAAATCATTATCTTCTCCAAATCCATAGAAAATAACAGGTACTTTCGCTTGAACTTTTTGAAGTTCTTCATCATCACCACATGCAATAATACCTTTTTTCACTTGCAATGCCATCTCTTGGAATGCATTAAATACATCATTGATGTCTGCAAAATAATCTGGGTGATCGAAATCGATATTTGTCATGATTGCATAGTCTGGATAGTAAGACAAGAAATGACGACGATACTCACAAGCTTCAAATACAAAATACTTACTATTTTCTACCCCATGCCCCGTTCCATCTCCAATAAGGTATGATGTTGGGTGTGCACCTTGCATTACATGGGCTAACAAACCAGTTGTTGATGTTTTTCCATGTGCACCAGTTACAGCAACACTTGTGTACTGATTCATAAGATCACCTAAGAAGTGATGGTAACGATGTACTGGGATATTTAATTCTTTTGCTGCTACGATTTCTTCATGCGTATCAGGAAATGCATTTCCTGCGATAATCACTTGTCCTTCTTTAATATTATTCTTATCAAAAGGAAGGATGGAAATACCACGCTTTTCCAATGCTGTTTGTGTAAAGAAACGCTTTTCATAATCAGACCCTTGAACAGTATGCTTCATGTCATGAAGAATTTGTGCTAATGAACTCATTCCTGTTCCTTTAATTCCTACAAAATGGTAAACTGTCATCTTAAAGAACCTCCAACATTTCGAACTAATACAACGGCCTATCTATAAGACAGTATATGAATCTTTTCTTATTTTGGTAATCATCATACATTTCTGATGCAGTGAATTTCTTTTTATATTCACTTATCAGTGATAAACTCGTACGTACTTCTTTTATGTCCATAACACATTTATTATAGCAAAAAACAAGCCGCTATACTATGATAACAGAAAAACTGATAGGGTCAATCACCTATCAGTTTTTCTCGCTTTTACATATCTTCTTTTGTTTCTAATTGAACACGCTCTAGACGTGAATTTGGACGGTATTTACGACCAGCTTTTGCTTCTGGTTTTCCATTTAATTCTACGTTATCACCAGTAAAACCAATATTCATTTTTAATAAGCTACTTCCTACTCCGTATATATCGACAGGAACATTTTGAGCTTCAAATTCACGAATACGCTTCTCATCAAACCCACCAGTTACAACGATATCTACATGTTGGAACCCTTCCTCATCAAGAGCCTTACGAAGTGCAAATACAAGTGATGGATTTACACCACGTGGATCGAATGTTCCAAGTACTTCTGGGTGACGAATGAAGTATTGATCAATCATTGTGCGAGACGTATCGACACGTACCCCTTTTAATGTTGATCCAAATTCACGCGCTACGCGAAGTGCATCTGTAATGACATCATTGTTATAATCAATTAGTACGACTAATTCATCTTCTGGGAATTTTTTATGATATGCCTTTGCAGCTTCAACAACATCACCATTAAACATTTGAATTAAAGCGTGAGGCATCGTCCCCATACCACTTCTGCCCCACCATTCATTCATTGCATGCGTCGCTTGCGCGCTCATACCTCCGATGTATGCCGCATAGCCGTCACCAGCTTGTTGCGTATAATGATCGTCACGATCTCCCATGAAAATAACCGGTTTTTCTTTATCTACACTACGTGCAGCTTGGACAACGTTATATACGTTTGTCGCAACTGATGTACGACGAGCTAAAATCCCATCAATTACACCTTCTAAAAAGCCGAAGTATTCATAAGGACCATGAATTGTTAAAACTGTTTCAAACGGACTAATATTATCGCCATCCTTTAAAGAATGAATTTCTAATTCCTCAGGATTTTTGGCAAATGTTTGTAGCAATGCGATTACCTCATCTGCTCCGCAAAGAACTGCATGTTCTTTTTGAAAAAACTGCATTGTTACAACACTTTTCGGGCGAAATTCTTCAATGATTTCTCTAGTTTTTAAAAAGTAAACGGCAGAGAACCAGCCTTCTCCAACACGTTCATCAAATTTAAATGTTTTATTTGTTAGTCGATTTATTTCACCTTTTAATTTTAATTCAATTTCTTTCATGTCGCTTTACTCCCTACTTTACTATCCAACATTTTCTATTAGTATACAGCAAAACCGTTTCCTATACATTTGTTTCCTGCATAGCAGCGAATTCATCCTCAGAAATAAGGACATCTCTCGGTTTCGTTCCTCTTCCTTCAGAAATAATCCCTTGTGACTCCATCTCTTCAATTAGACGTGCCGCGCGATTATAACCTATGCGGAATTTTCTCTGTACAGAAGATGTGGACGCTCCCCCTTGCTCTACAACAAATTGACATGCATCAAAAAATAGTTCATCTTCAGACTCACTCTGCTCTGATTTTGCTAATAAATCCTCTTGCTTAAATAAGTAGTTTGGCTTCATTTGCTTTTTCACATGATCAACTGTTCTTTCAATCTCATCATCTGATACGTATACACCTTGTACACGAACTGGTTTAGATGTGCCGTTTCCTAAAAATAGCATATCACCACGACCAAGTAACTTCTCCGCGCCCCCAATATCGATAATCGTACGCGAATCAACTTGAGATGATACTGTAAACGCAATACGCGTTGGAATGTTTGATTTAATTAAACCTGTAATAACGTCTACAGATGGACGCTGCGTCGCAACTAATAAGTGAATACCACAAGCACGAGCTTTTTGTGCAATACGACAAATCGCTTCCTCCACATCACCAGGTGCAACCATCATTAAGTCCGCTAACTCGTCAATGACAATTACAATATAAGGTAATGTCTCACCTGGGATTTCTCTACCACTTACAATCGTATTGTAACGAGTTAAATCACGAGCACCAGCATGAGCAAACAATTCATAACGACGTTCCATCTCTTCAACCGCCCACTTTAACGCAGCTGTGGCTGCTTTTACGTCAGTAATAACAGGTGCTACAAGATGTGGAACAGAATTGTATGGTGCAAGCTCAACCATCTTCGGATCAATTAGTATCAACTTCACTTCATGCGGCTTCGCTTTATATAAAATGCTCGTTAAAATCGCGTTAATGCACACACTTTTCCCTGAACCAGTTGCACCCGCAATAAGTCCATGTGGCATTTTTCGAATATCCGTTACAATTGGATCACCTGAAATATCAAGCCCCAGCGCAACTGTAAGCGGTGATTCACTCTTTGTAAATACAGGACTTCTTAAAATTTCACGCAGGAATACTGGCTTACTTTCCTTGTTTGGAACCTCAATTCCAATTGCACTCTTCCCTGGAATTGGCGCTTCAATTCGAATATCTTTCGCAGCTAAACTTAACTTAATATCATCACTTAAATTTGTAATTTTATTTACTTTCACACCTGGGTCTGGTTGTACTTCAAAACGAGTTACCGCCGGCCCTTGTGACACATTAATAACATGTGCTCCCACATGGAAATTATTAAATGTCGTATTTAATAATTCTTCCTGTTCTTCTAGCCACTCCGTATTATCTAATGCTGCCTGCTGTGGAATTGACAACAACGTTAATGGCGGAAGTTCATACTTCGGTGGCGCTTGTAGTACGTTGCGCATATCGTTCTCTTTTTGATTTACAACATATGCTTTCTCTTGTACTTCCGTACTTGAAATTGGCTCTTGTACTTGTCCAGCCACCACTACTTGTTGCATCGGTTTTTCTTCCACTTGAGCTTCTACTATCACTTGCTGCACTGGACTTTCTTCCACTTGCGGTTCCACTACCACTTGCTGCATCGGTTTTTCTTCCACTTGTGGTTCTACTACCACTTGCTGCATCGGTTTTTCCGTTACTCGTTCACCGACAGTAGATTGTGTTACGTTCGTTCTTACCGCATGTCTTTCCATTAACTTCTTTCTGTCTTGTTTTAACATGACAACGTTAAATGGAACATGACGCTTTTTCTCGCGTTTCGGCTCTTCTTTTTGTGCTGCAGGCTGTTCTTCGACAACTTGTTTCTTTTCATCAGCTTCTTCAATTAAAACATTCGCAAAGCTTTGAACATCTTTCTTCGTTTGCTCATCTGCTTCTGAAACTGGTACGAATACTTCACTTTCTTCCATGAACTCAATTGTTTCTTGCTGAGAAATCACTGGTTGCTCTTCAACTGCTATATTTTCTAACGCCCCTGTATTCATCGTTTCTTCAATTACTTCTTCTTGCGGTGTTCCCTCTAATGCGAATTCCGTAACTGATTCTATTTCCTTAGATTCCTCTAATTCTACAACTTCTTCTGCTTCCTTAGATTCTTCTAACTCCGCAACCTCTTCTGCTTCCTCTGATTCTTCAACTTCCACAGCTTCTGCTTCTTCCTCAGATTCTTCTAATTCCACAACTTCTTCTGCTGCTTCCTTAGATTCTTCTAATTCCACAACTTCTTCTGCTTCTTTAGCTTCCTCTAACTCCGCAACCTCTTCTGCTTCCTCTGATTCTTCTAATTCCACAACTTCTTCTGCTTCCTTAGCTTCTTCTAACTCCACAACTTCTTCTGCTTCTTTAGATTCCTCTAATTCCACAACTTCTTCTGGCGCTTCCTTAGTTTCTTCTAATTCCACAATTTCTTCTGCTTCCTTAGCTTCTTCTAATTCCACAACTTCTTCTATCGCTTCCTCAGATTTCTCTAATTCCACAACTTCTTCTGTCGCTTCCTTAGCTTCTTCTAATTCCACAACTTCTTCTGGCGCTTCCTCAGATTTCTCTAATTCTACAACTTCTTCTGCTGCTGCTTCCTCAGGTTTCTCTAATTCCACAACTTCTTCTATCGCTTCCTCAGGTTTTTCTAATTCCACAACTTCTTCTATTGCTTTCTCAGTTGCTTCTAACTCCACAACTTCTTCTGCTGCTTCCTCAGCTTCCTCTAATTCCACAACTTCTTCTGTCGCTTCCTCAGCTTCCTCTAATTCCACAACTTCTTCTGTCGCTTCCTCAAATCTCTCTAATTCTGCAACTTCTTCTGCTTCCTTAGCTTCTTCTTCAAAAGCATCTGGTATTTCTATAGTAATTGTTTCTTCAAGCTTTTCATCTGCTTTTACAATCACTACATCTTCTAAGGTTTCTTCTTCGACTTGATTTGCTGCAACTTCAGCAACAGTTTCTTCTATTTCTGTATTACATTCATTTTCTTCTGTTAATATCGAATACACATGCTCTACTTTAGAATCTATTGACTCTTCTTGTAAAGTTTCTTCGTTATCTTCTGTAGATGATAACGCCACTACATCTTGCTCCTGCTTCAAGGCTTGTACAATTGTAGCCTCTTTTTCCACATGCTGTCCTACTGTTTTATGAAGCAAATCATTACTTAGGCTTTCTTCTAATGAAGGGGCTTGACGTTCAACTTCGTAACCGTTTTTCTCTAACCATGTATCCACAACCGATTTTTCTTCTACTTTATTACTTCGTTCGTTCACTCCGTTCTTAACAGATGAACTTCCTTGTAGAACTCCCGAAAAGTCGGATAATGTATATCCCTTTTTCTCTAACCATGCGTCAACAACAGCTTTTCCTTCAACAGATATTTCAAGATCTTCTCTTTCCTTTTCTTCCTCCTGCACAACCTTCGTTTCTACTGAAGGACGGTTATATCCATAAATCGGAGAAATCATTTCTGTTGGACGAAATGGTCTACGGTTACTTTCTTGCGACGGTACGAATGCTTTTTTTACGACAGGCTCTGGTTCCGGTTCATATTGCAATTCCGGTTCCTCATATGTAGGTGCTTCTGTTTCCACATACGGTCGTCTGCTTCTTTCCACTTTTATTCCTCTTTGAGTAGGCTGTTCTTCATATACTCCTCTTTGAATAGGTTGTTCTTCAAAGTTAGGCAGTTCTCTTACATCCTCCTCATCAAAGCCATTATCTGGTATTAATGGAAAACGACATTTCCCTGCATTCCGACTTGCCATTTGTGCTTCTCTTGCTTCAGTGTAGTGGTTTACACGAGGAATTTTCGGCTGACTTTCAATTTGTGCCGGTACTTCTTTATTTATCACTGTTTTTTCTTCCTCTTTGTTAAACAGCTTTTTCATCCAATCTAACATGTTTACCACTCTTTCTACTAAATAGTAACATCCTTTATTGTATCAGCATTCGGCAAAAAGTGCAGGTAAAATTAAGCATATTAGTTTTATCCATAATATTCTAATTCACGATTGTTTTTCTATATGAAAAACGAGGTCTTACATGTAAGACCTCGTTTAATCTTTACCCTTCCGATATTCATCCACACTATCCGTTACACTTTGCAATAAAGAATTTACATACTGTGGGTCAGATAATTTTTTGTCTTCTTCAGGGTTTGACATAAATCCAAGTTCTAATAGTACTCCTGGAACTTTTGACCAATTAAATCCAGAAAGATCATCCCTAAATTTAATTCCATTTACTTTCACTTGATGATTCTCTCTCATTTTATTTACTATCATTTGAGAGATTTGAAGACTTTCAGCATAAATCTCTTTCGTATACGGACTTCCTTCTGCAGGTGTCAATACAGCAAATCCACTTTGATTTGGATTTTCAGAACCATCTGCGTGAAGGCGCAAAAATAAATTCGCTTTATGATCATTCGCGAATGTTGCTCGTTCCTTATTACTTATATCAACCTCATGTGACGTTCTCGTCATCAATACTTGTATACCTTTTGCTTCCAGTTTTTCTTTCAATATAAAAGCCATCTCTAATACAAGAACTGATTCCCTCTTTTTCGTTACAACTCCCGCTGTTCCGTCTGTTACTTTATATTTTTGCGTAGTTGCTCCTGGACCAATTGCCTCTAAATTTAAATTCGCTTTTTGTTGATGCCCTGGATCAATAACGACGAGAAACTTTTCTTGTTTTTCATTACTCTCTACTTTTTGTTCATTATTTTGCAGCGGTTGCTCAGTTGGCTGCAGCGGCGTAGTTTCCTCTTTCTTTTCCTCGGTAGGCACTTCCTCCTGCTTATGTTCCACTTTCTCATTCGTTTGAATTGCTTGTGCCTGTTCTTTCTTTTCTTGTTCTTCTTGCTGCTTTTCTACCGGTGCGTCTTCCTTATTATCTTTGTTTTTTTCTTGTATAGAAGATGTTGTTTCTTTTTTCGGCTCTTCTTGCGAACAACCTCCCATATATATTCCAATGACTGCAATAGCGCTCATTATTTTTATATACTTCATTTTTCTCTCCTATCACTTTGCACCGGGCTCAAAGTATTTCTTATAATTGTTTTATAATCTCATCCATACTTCCGATATAAATCGGTTGCCACGTTTCCGTACCGCGCTCTGCGGTATAGACTAGATAAGCATCATCAGCTACATTTACGAAAACAGGATCCCCCATATCCGTTTCATATCCGATAACAATCCATTCTTCTTGCCATTTTCCACTTTCTTCACTTATTAATGAATTTTTATGTTTATCATATCGATAACCGATTTGTCCTTTTTCTAATTCATTTTCGCTAAACACATATATTTCATAGGAACCTAGTTCGATATCTTGCTGTTTTGAAGTTTCAATTCGTTTCAGAAGTTCTGCAATTTTTGGTTGTTGTTTCATACGTCTACCCCCTTCTTTTTTCTAAATTTTACCTAATCCACTTTTGAAATACAATATAGATTTCGAGAGGAAACGTTACAATCCTAGGAATTTCGCACAAAAAAATAGCCTCACATATGCGAGACTACTTTTTCTAACATCAATTAAAATTTAAATTCTTGTCCAACTTCAAAGCTATCTTCTAATACAAGAATACCTTTTTCTTCTGGAGCATCTGGAAGCTCTAACTCACGTGCAGAGCAAATCATTCCAGAAGAAGGAACACCGCGAAGTTCAGCTGGTTTAATTAACATACCACTTGGCATTACAGCACCGATTTTTGCAACAACAACTTTTTGTCCTGCGTCAACGTTTGGTGCACCACATACGATTTGTAATGTTTCTGTACCGATTTCTACTGTACAAATGTTTAATTTATCAGCATTTGGATGCTTCTCTTTTTCAGCTACATAGCCTACAACAAATTTCGGCGTGAAATCAGCTTCTACTTTTTCTTCAAAGCCATTCTTCGCTAAAATTCCGTTAATTTTTTCAACAAACTCTTTCGTTAATGTAACGTTTCCGTTGTCTGTTACTTCTACATAAGAAGACGCATTAAAGATGTTGAATCCTGCTGTTACGTTGCTTTCACGATCGTATACGCGAGCAACATCTCCTTTGCGGTCAAATGTACGGTTTTCTAAAGTAATATCTTGTAAGGTAACAATTAAAGTGTCACCAATTCCTTCAAGGTTGTAAAAAACGTTCACTTCGTTCATCCTTTCTCTTTTCCATCTGTCTTCTTCCGATTCTTCGCTAAAATAAAGATTGGTTCGAAGTCCCCATCTTCATATACGAATGAAAGTGATGTAATCGGAACATGCCCTTCGGCAAAAAATTTCATTGTCATTTGTGCAATAATATCATAACCGATTTCGTTGACGATATCAGCAATAATTAATACATCTTGGTGAGGAACTGCAACAACCATATCACCAGAGATCTTTTCACGCATAGAGTGTAGTAACGATTCGTTTAAAATACGACTCGCATCGTATCCATCATTTGTGTTTAAAAAGTAGAATGTATTACCTGCTACTGTCTCCTGCTTAAATTCATAGCCTAATGAGCGAGCATTAAATAATGCCATTTCACGTACTTGTTCCTCTGTAAGCTCTAATTTTTGCAATAAGCGCTCATCAATTAATCGATACGTTTTATTAGAATCTAGCGCATAGTAAATACGTGTTTCCGCCGTATGGTCCGTCATAATAAACGGATTTCCTTCTTCTGATTGTTTCGGGAAAGAAGTAGAGCGAATAACAGGTAAAATTTTCGCCGTGCTATTTTCTTCTTTATGCATTGCAATTAGCGCTTCTTGTACGTAATAAGCGACCTCTTCAATTGCTTTTTCTTTGTTCACTTCCCATTTTGCAACTACTCCTGGAAGTGATACGTTAATACCTTTTTTCGAGTCTGTTTGTTCAATACGAAGAACTTCTTTCTCGCTATCATAATGACAGTCCCATTCTGGTCGAGATAATTTCTTCATTAACTCGTCTTTCATCTTTTTACTTGTCATTTTCATCTCTTTTTCCTCCCTTCCAAAAAAATAACCTCCCCCGCGAAGGTAGAGGTTGTTTTTACAATTCAATTGGCTAATTGTCTTATTTTAAACCTTCAATAAACTCTTCGATTTGCTCTTGTGTTTTACGATCTTTATTTACATAGCGTCCAGTTTCTTCACCTTTATTGTACGCTACAAAGCTTGGAATGCCAAATACGTCTACTTTCACGCATAAATCAATAAATTCATCACGATCTACATAGTAAAATGAGAAATCACTATACTTCTCTTCTACTTCTGGCATAAATGGATCAACGAAACGGCAATCTGGGCACCATTCTGCTGAGAACATGAAGACTACATTCTCTTCATTTTTTAATTCTTGGAATTGTTCCATGCTTTCTAATGATTTCATCTATATTTCCTCCTCTAACGAGTGCACTTTTTCACACTATAATCTTTTCTTTATACTACCATACATCGCGCATGGTGCAAGGTTTATGCTTGCTTTTCATCATACTTATATTGCCCAACAAGTAACTTAACAACGTGTACAAATAATTCCGTTCGGTCGACATAATCATCTGTAAAAATACCGATAGCACCTTCGTGACTACGAATATCTTTTCGCTCTACAAACTCTTCCATCACTTCACTTAGCTCTTTTCCTTCTTCAAGCGGTGCTAAAAAATCGTCTGGTAACTTAATACGCGCCCCGCCCGCAACAAATGTTTTACCTTCAATCGTCGCTAAAGCACCCCAGTTACACATAAATAACCCATGCTCCGTTTTCATAACGCCGCCTTCTAGCCCAATGCCGATATAAGCTGCACCTTCCTGCAATGCTCTCTTCGCTCTATTTACTGCTCCTTGCATCGTCTCTTCATCTGAAAAAGGCTGATTTGCTACTCCTGATGGAACAGAAAGAGATGTAATTTCAGCATCTTCCCAAACCTTCTCCACAGCCCCAACCTTCGTCTTATTCTTCGATCCAACTACTACCTTCATTTCATTCACCTCTATATAAATTCATCATTCTATCCTAATACTAGCCTCGAACACCAAATCAGTCTTCATGACTGAGATTTATACCGTAGTGCGCCTGACCGCACACACGCATCTCTGTGTCATCTCTCCCACCTAAAAAAAGAAAAGGTTTTCCAAAAACAGCCTTCCTCTCTCTTCCTATCCGCGGTCTTAATACATCGCTCGAGCACCAACTAGGCACTGACCGCTCCCATTCATCGCTGGGTCATCTATTCAACCTAAAAAAAGAAGGGTTTTTCACCCTTCCTCTTTACGCGTTATTCTTAATTGTCTCTAACGTCGTTTTGTCCGTCGCTCTCACAAGCTTCGTAATTAATTCCTTCGCTGCCGCATAATCATCAACATGTAAAATAGAAGCATGTGTATGAATGTAGCGTGCACAAACACCAATTACTGCTGATGGGATACCAGAGTTACTTGTATGCACACGGCCCGCATCTGTACCACCTTGTGAAATAAAGTATTGGTACGGAATGTTATGTGTTTCTGCTGTATCTAAAATGAATTCGCGCATTCCTCTATGTGTTACCATTGTACGGTCATAAATACGAAGAAGAGCGCCTTTTCCTAATTGACCGAACTGCGTCTTATCACCAGATGCATCATTTGCTGGACTTGCATCAAGCGCATAGAAAATATCTGGTTGAATCATATTTGCAGCAGTTTGTGCTCCGCGAAGACCCACTTCTTCTTGTACAGTCGCACCAGAGTATAATGTGTTTGGTAATGTTTCATCTTTTAATTCTTTTAGCAATTCGATAGCAAGGCCACATCCATAGCGGTTGTCCCAAGCTTTCGCCATAATTTTCTTTTCATTTGCCATTGGCGTGAATGGGCAGATTGGAACGATTTGTTGCCCTGGCTTTATGCCAATTTCAATCGCATCTTCATAACTATCTGCACCTATATCAATTAACATATTTTTTATATCCATCGGTTTTGCACGTTGCGCATCACTTAATAAATGAGGAGGAATGGAACCAACAACCCCAATAACAGGACCATTCTTCGTCATAACTTGTACACGCTGAGCTAATAGTACTTGGCTCCACCAGCCACCTAACGTTTGAAAACGAAGCATCCCATTTTTCGTAATTTGCGTAACCATGAAACCTACTTCATCCATATGACCTGCTACAAGAACGCGCGGGCCAGTTTCGTCCCCTTTTTTCAGGCCAAATACGCTACCTAAACCGTCTTGCACAATCTCATCAGCATATTTGCTTAATTCTTGCTTCATAAAACTGCGCACATCATGTTCAAAACCTGATGTACCTTGTAATTCTGTTAACGTACGAAATAATTGTAATGTCTCTTTATTCACGAAGTCCCCTTCTTTCAAACCTTAGTAGAATACCTCTTTTATTGTAACGAAATTTTCGAAATGTTTCTAGTTTCTTCTTTTTTAGTTGCATTTGCATTATAATTATTATTGGTACACTATTTTTATTTTACAGAATTGAGGTGAATATATGAGCTGGAAAGGTTTAGTCACAGGTCTTGGCGTTGGGTTCGCAGCTGGTTATTTCGTTGCAAACAAAGTACAAGAACAATCCCATATTTCTTCAGAAAAAGCATTGAAAATGGTGAAACAAGCATTAAGTCATAAAGGTGAAATTACTGGCTCTTGGGTACATATGGTTCCAGAGGCATTTGAAAAATATGATGTCGCGTACGAAGTTTATCGCGGCGGTCTTACAACGATGTTAGATGAAATACAAGAACGATTTGAATTTTTAGTTGATGCTAAAACAGGTACTGTTTTAGAGGTTATAGCAGCATAAAAAGAGGTTTCCCATTAGGTGAACCTCTTTTTTTTTAGAATTACCAACAAAAGCTGATAATAACAGCAATACATAATAAGTGGAGATTGTTCCAATAAATATTTTTGGACACCTTCCTCTTATTAATATTAAGCTTCTATATTTGTTTTTCTCTCTATCTTCTCCACTATATGCCCTTCCTCATTCCACTTTACTGCACGGTAATATGCATCATGATAAAAAGTAAACCACGCCTCTTTTTCAGCACCATACTTCATCCACTTTTGTTTATGTTCAATCGATGTCATTGGATAGTCATCATATGCCATTACCCATAATACATTTTGATGTGCATACGTCGGTAAAATGTCCGCTAAATGAAGCATCGTTTCACCCTGACTTTCAAGGACGACAACGGCATGTCCATCGCTATGACCACCCGTATGCACCATCTTTATTTCATCCGTAATTTCTATTTCTTGCTTGAACGTAACAATCTTATCAACGATTGGCTCCCAATTTTCCTTCCAATATGTATTACGCGATCTAACATTCGGATTTTTCATTTCATTCCATTCAGTCTCACTTACATAAATCGTTGCGTTCGGAAACGCCGGAACAAGGTGATTTCCCTCCCATTTTGTTAAACCAGATGCATGGTCAAAATGAAGATGCGTCATTAAGACGTAATGAATATCTTCAGTATGCAGTCCCAATTTTTCTAAAGATTCCTTAACTGATGATTCTTCTGTTACACCTTGATTCCGCTTCATTTTCTCATTCAATTTACCATTCCCTATCCCTGAATCAATAAGCATGTTTCCTTCTTTCGTTTGTAAGAGTAACGGATCTGTTCGTAAATAAATATGATTTGTATCATTATGTTTATATTTTCGTGACCAAAGTACTTTTGGCACAACTCCAAACATCGCGCCTCCATCTAAATGTGTATTCCCACCTTTTAGCCACGTCACTTTTATATTTCCAATTTGTAACTGTTCCATATCCCATCCCCCTTTTTCATTTAATTTTAACATAATATTCCGATTGTTTTTCATATAAAAAACCTATGCATTACTGCATAGGCTCCGTACGATATTTTGCTTCAACTCGGTAAATACGATGACCTTTACTAGAGAATTTCTCTTCGTATTCTGTCATAATGTTTCCTTCATAATCACTATTATGAAGATCTAGGCTAAGGTAAGTTAATAACATACCATACTCAGCCATACTCATAAGAGAATATTCAAATAATCCCTGGTTATCAGTTTTGAAATGAATTTCTCCGCCATCTACTAACACTTCTTCATAATTGCGTAAAAATGTTTTATACGTTAAACGACGCTTCGTATGACGATTCTTCGGCCATGGATCTGAGAAGTTTAAATAAACGCGGTCAATTTCACCTTTCGCAAAGAAAACTGTTAAATCTTCAGCATCTTTATTAATTAACTTTAAGTTCGGTACTTCTTCTTCAATTAATTTATCAAGTGCATCTACAACAACACTTGTGAATTTTTCAATTCCAATATAGTTAATATGCGGATTTGCTTTTGCCATATCATACATAAAGCGGCCACGTCCTGTACCTACTTCAATATGAATTGGCTGTTCATTTCCAAATATTTCTTTCCAGTTACCAGCGCTCTCCTCTGGGTTTCCAATTACGATATGTGAATACTCATTAATTCGATCCATTGCATAAGGCTTATGTCTTAAACGCATAGATGTCTCCCTCTCTTTACAAAACTATTTTAAAGGAAAAATTCCTTCTTTCTGTTTTAATCAATCTATCAAACAAAAAACCAAGTACGTACGAGCACTCGGTCCGTTTCTTTCAAGTATAAGATGTACCATTTTGATAAAAACTACATAAAGCATTAAACATTCCATGACGAAATAGCTTTTTCTCTTACATTTCTAGAGAGAGAAAAACACTCGAAAGGATGATCCGTTCATGCCAATTAATCAACAGCATCAATTAGAAGTGTTAAAAGATATTTTAATCAACCATCAAAGTGATTGCTGCGGGACAGTTTCTGAATGCGAGCAATTAGAGCGACTCATTCAATCGTTACTCGCAAACGATAGTATAAGTAGTGACACTAAAGTAATGCTAAACGATGTATATTCTTATAGTCAATCGGGTAAATCTTCCTCTAATTTGGACAACCATATTTCCAATAATCAAGAACAACTTACTCAGTGGATTGCTGGAATGGACAATTTTTCTTAAGTATTATTCTGAAGCAAGTAGTTGCTGTAAATATTGATGCCAATATTTAGCTTCTGCTTGCTGCTTTTTTGTTGTGTGCCATTGCATAGATAAAATCGTTTGTGCTATCACATACCATCTCATACGCCTAAGCAATGATTCATCTAGTTCAATCTCATAATATCCGAGCCACTCACTCCATTCATGGCGCGGAACATACCAATATAATAACATACCAAGATCTAAAGCTGGGTCAGCAATAACAGCCCCATCCCAATCAATTAAAAACAATTCATCTTCGTTCGACAATATCCAATTGTTATGGTTTACATCACAATGGCATACAACGAATTCATTGTACTCAATATCTTTTAATGACTCCGTTAAATATTGAAGACCTTGCTGAATTGTTTCATCAACTCTTATATCTCCTCTTAAAACGAGCTGTAATTGTTGTAATAACTCTTGCGCATGAAGCGGCTGCTTTCCTAGCCTTTGAATCATCTGCACAAGCGCTTTAGAGGAGTGTATTTTCTTCAAAAGTTTCGCAACACGTTCTAGTTTCATATCCTCTGGCTCTAACTTCTGTCCCGGAAGCCATTTTTGAGCAGAAATTACATCACCGTTCGTTACCCTTCTTGTCCAAAGTAATTTTGGAACAATTCCTTCTGCTGACAATACCGCTAAAAAGGGCGATGTATTCCGCTTTAAAAATAACTTTTGTTGTCCGTTTTGCGCAATATATGCATCGCCCGTTACTCCACCAGCCGGTATAAGACTCCACTCTTTTCCTAATAATTGTTCCAACCATTCCATATTCATTACCCGTTAACAAATCCTTATCTTTTATAGTTATGAAAAGAAAAACCGCAACATTTCTACACATGTTGTGGATTCATATATTTTACTGTATTTGAATGAAAAAACTTGGCATAAGCCGAAAACAGGATAAATCACCTGTTCTTCTAGTTTATTTTACAAAATCAATCATAGAATGACAACTTATGAAAATCGTCACCTTTGTCAATTCTACATTTATTACATTCTCATCGTCAAGTAGCGATTTGTCACATTATCGTCAATATATACGTGCTAATTGGAGCCAATTGAAGTTCCTTTCCTCTAAATGAAGAAATTGGCTCTATTTTCGCTTGCTTTTCGTTTACTAACACATGCCACGTTTCTTCTTTTGGAAGCTGCACCGTTTTAGCTTCCAAACCGCTATTAAATAAAACTACAATCTCTTTCCACGGTCCAAATAATTCTACATGCTCTAGGTGGTATGCCAGTACTTCTGTAGATGTTTGCAAAAAAGTCATATGCGTTTTTATAAGGTCTGCATTTTGTAATCGGAATGCCCCGTGCCCTTTGCGAATCGCAATTAACCCTTTTATATAGTTAACGGTCTCCATCTCTTTCTCTTTTTGATCCCAATCTAATTGATTAATTTCATCATTTGCATTATAACTATTTTCATTCCCTTGCTTCGTACGATAAAACTCTTGCCCCGCATGTAAGAAAGGAATCCCTTGTGAAAGAATAACCATTGCAGTTGCTAAACGATGACGCCTTTTCAAAATTTCTTCTGATTCTGGATTACTTTGCACTAGTTTATCCCACATCGTCATATTGTCATGACATTCTACATAGTTGATGCTTTGCATTGGCTCTAGAAACAATCCTGTTTCTTTCATACTTAAAAGGCTACCAGCTACTATATACTGCAAATGATTACAATCTACATGCCCACCAAATGCAAAGCCACGTTTATTAATATTAAAAGTACTTCCTTTTATTCCATCACGAAATTGATCATTAAACTGTGCGATACATGGCATTTTATTCGCATTATTTAACGTCGCTTTCTCTTCAAGAGGAAGCGGTGTTTGCAAATCCCATCCTTCACCTAATAACAGCGCATCCTGCTTTATTTTTCGTACTTCTTTTTCTAATTCATTCATCGTTTCAACATCTAAAATTCCCATTAAATCAAATCGGAATCCATCAACATTGTATTCAGTAAGCCAATATAAAACAGATTCTATAATAAATTTCCTCATCATTTTCCGTTCAGATGCTATATCATTTCCAACTCCCGTCCCATTAGAAGGCATACCGTCTTCCCCATGACGAAAATAATATCCCGGGACAAGCTTCTCAAATGATGATAATTCTCTTTCATAAACATGATTATATACAACATCTATAATCACTCTGATGCCGTGATCATGAAATGTTTCAATTAGTTGTTTACACTCTACTATCCTGTTATATGGATCAGAAAGGTTTGTAACATAAAATCCTGTTGGCATATTGTAATATAACGGATTGTAGCCCCAATTATATGCGGAAGCAGGATTCACTTCATCTACACCACCAAAACAATGTAAAGGTAATAGTTCAACATGTGTAACGCCTAAATCTTTTATATGAGACAATCCTGTTAATGTCCCATTTCGTCCCATTGTCTCTTCTTCCATCAATCCTTTATATGTTCCCTTTTTATTCACTCCACTGTTTGGGTGAATAGTAGCGTCACGAATATGCAGTTCATACAATATGGCATCTGTCATTGACTGTAATGGTGATAATTCTACTCGTTTTGTCACATTCGTTTTTTCCAAATCGATAACGACGCCGTATTTTCCATTTATCGTCGCAGACTTTGCATAAGGGTCAACCGCTTCGTTCCATATTAAATTAATACAAACAAGGAATGTATATCGTGCTCCATCATGATCACCTTGTAATGTATGAATCCACACTCCGTTTTCTTCTCTGCACATTTCATAATCAATATATTCTTTATCACTTTTATAAATCCGTACTTTGGCAAGCCTTGCAGTCGGAGCCCATACTTTAAATATTGTTTCTTCTTTTTTATACACCGCACCTAAGTCAGTACCTTCGTAATAATATTTTTCATCGAAAACTACTGTTCGAATCACAGCGCCTATTTGTAAATCTGTTTCTTCATTCCGTTCATCCCGTACTGTATAATACTTCCCCACATCTATCGGCTCTTCTATAAAACATTCATACTTCGTTGCATCTGGAAGAGCAATAGTATGAACAATCGGTAACTCTTTCACATTGCTTCCTTCTTGTAAACGAAATGTCCGGCTTGTTCCATACGCATGCGGGAGCAAAATTGTAATTTTATTCATTTCATCTAAATAGGCATCAAATGGACGTTTTACTTTCAGCATAAAAAATCACCATCATTCTCAAAATTAAAATGAAACGAGCTGCAAGTGATAAGGGTTTTCTTATCAGCGAAGCTCTATACAGTAACACATTATTCCCTATAGTATATTCACCTGTATAAAAAACGTTTTCATACATTCTATTTTTGTAGTTTTATTTCAGTAATCGATTTATACTTCGGCGTTTCCTTAACGTGAGATTCATACAAAGTAATCGTATCTGCTTGAAATGATGTTACAGGTAACTCTTTTACATTTGTCAGATCAAACACTTTTTCTCCTACCCATTTACGTGCAACAGTAATATGTGGATGATAAGGACGTGTCTCTAGAGAGAAGCCATTTTCTTCACAAATTATATGCACTTGCTTTTGTAAAGTAAACAAATCTTGATTATCACTTATCCCCGCCCAAAATATACGAGGCTGGTCCACCTGTCCGAATGTAGAAAGTCCTTGTAACGTGAACGATAATTCCGTTTTTTCTGTAAGTGTTTGTAATCCATTCTTTATTCCTTCTAACTGTTCCTGCGCCGCACTTCCTAAAAATGAAAGGGTAATATGATAGTCTTCTTCATGTACCCACGAGCGAAATGGTAATTCATCCTTCATTTCCTCTTTATAATTAGAAAGAATTTCTTTTATATGACGTGGTAAAGTTACTGCGACAAAATAATGCGGCACCATCTACATCGTCTCCTTTATGTTATTGTTGCTTTTCTTCCTTATCTCATTCAGCTAAAAAGAATCCGCCCTCTAAAGTAGAGAGCGGTCATTATTTACATATCTTTTATTTCGCTAATTCATGAATTGCCTGAGCATAAATCGCTGTCGCTTTTAATAAATCTTCAATTTCAATGTACTCATCTTTTTGATGCGCAAGTTCTTCTTTTCCTGGGAATAACGGGCCAAATGCAACGCCAGCTTTCAATGAACGAGCATAAGTACCACCACCAATTGCTAACAATTCAGCTTTTTCACCAGTTTGTTCTTCATATACACGTTGCAAAGTACGAATTAACGTATGATCTTTGTCAACGTGATGCGGGCGAGAGTTAGAATAATCCGCTACTTCAAATCCATGAGTACCAACATATTCTTTTAACTTTGCAATTGTTTCTTCAAAGTTAGTTGTAACTGGATAGCGTACATTTAATCCTAAATTACCACCGTTTTCTTGCGAGTAAGACAAGCGACCAACATTCACTGTTAACGGCCCGCTAATATCATCTTTATAAGAAATACCAGCTTTTTCTCCAATAATATCACCTGTAAATGTTTCTGTTACAAACGAGGCAAATGAAGCCCCTTTTCCATCAAGAGAAACTTTCGTTAAGAAGTTTACCAATAATAAACCTGCATTTTCTCCCTTTTCCGGAGTAGATCCGTGAGCTGAAATCCCTTTGATTTGCAACGTCACCGTCTTTCCTTCTACAATTGCTTTACCTATTTTTTTAGCAGTTTGTAAATACTCTTCATATGCTACTGTAAGTGTATTTACATCTTCTCCTGTAATAACTGCTTCTGCAAAATCAGGAACCATATTTAAACGACGACCTGACTCAAATGAAATAAGCTTAAATGTGCCTTCTTTCTCTTCGCCACCACTTTGCACAACTTGTATGTCATAAATTCCTTTTTCCGCATTAATAATCGGAAAATCTGCATCCGGCGCAAAACCGATTGTTGGCATTTCTTCATTTTTAAAATAATGATCTACACACTTCCAATTACTTTCCTCATCTGTTCCTAAAATCATACGAACACGTTTTGAAAGAGGTAAGCCTAATTCTTTAACGATTTTCATCGCATAATAAGCTGCCATCGTCGGCCCTTTATCATCAATTGCACCGCGTGCAAAAATCTTCCCGTCGCGAATATCCGCACTATACGCAGGAGTTGTCCAGCCATCTCCTTCTGGTACAACATCAACGTGACAAAGAATACCTACTAGTTCTTCTCCTTGTCCCATTTCAAGATGACCTGCATATCCTTCTAAATTTTTAGAAGCGAAACCTTCTGCTTCTCCTTTATGTAACATGAAAGATAAGGCTTTTTCTACACCTTCACCAAATGGTGCGCCCTCTTTCGCAGATTCTTCTTCCCATACACTTTTAATTTGTAAAAATTTTTGTGTATCACGAATTAAATCATCTTTTCGTTTTGTAACTTCTTCTGTCCAATTAATCGTCGACATCACGCATCCATCCTTCACTATATTGTCTCTTTCATCATAGCAAACGAAAATCTCTTATGCCATACATGAAAACCTAATAACGGACAATTGTAATATTTCAGATATTTCTTATTAGTTTTTCTTTTATTTTTTTAAAAAAATTTGCAGGAATTTGGCGTTTTACGTAGAAATTTATGAGTTAGTTGACTGACCAGACATAAAATGTCAACTACCAATATTTTTCTATATGAATATTTGTTAAACTTTTGTAAAATTTAAGTAAGTTAAAGCATGAATTTTATCATGTAGAGTACAATGGTAGTAACGACCTTCTTTCCTGAATGGGGTCAAAAAAACTAGTAGAGGAGCGGTTTTCTCTTGAAACCTACAACTACTCGTATGCTAACACGCATTAAATCAATTTATATGTACATCAATGAAAACGGTACGGTAACAACGAAAGACCTTGTAGATGAGTTCGGGATCACACCGCGAACAATACAACGTGATCTAAATGTGTTGCAGTTTAATGAACTCGTGTATAGCCCTTGCCGCGGCAAGTGGACAACGACAGGAAAGAAAGTGAGAATGACCTCATAATAAAAAATAATTGTATGTAAATAAATACATACCCCTTTCTAACTCATTAGAAAGGGGTCTTTTCTATGCTCTGAAATTGGTGTTACTTTTCGTTATCTACTTGATACGTCTTTAACATTTCTACTTCTTCATCTGTTAATTCACGATATTGCCCAAGTTCTAACTCTTCATCTAACATTAAAGGTCCCATCTCTGTTCTCTTTAAATAAACTACTTTTTTCCCTACCGCTTCAAACATACGCTTCACTTGATGGAACTTTCCTTCTGTAATAACGAGTTCAATCTCAGAAATATCATCACTTTTTAAAATTGTAAGTTCGCCTGGCTTCGTTTCATAGCCATCTTCTAAAATTACACCTTTAGCGAATTCTATTACATCCTCTTCCGTTACAACGCCTGAAATGTGTGCATAATATTTTTTCGGCACATGCTTTTTCGGAGATAATAGTTGATGCGTTAACTTCCCATCATTTGTGATTAATAAGAAACCTTCTGTATCAATATCGAGCCTTCCAACAGGGAATGGATCGAAAATCGCATCTTCTAATTCTAATAAATCTATTACTGTTTCGTGGTTATCATCTTCTGTCGCTGAAATAACACCTTGTGGTTTATGCATCATTAAATAAACAAACTCTTTATATTCCACAACTTCACCGTGAATCATAACCTCTTGCTCTTCTACATTCACATGAAACTTCGCATCTTTCACTGGCGTTCCATCAATCTTCACAACGCCGTCTTTCAGTAATTTCTTTACTTCTTTTCTACTTCCGTGTCCCATATTCGCTAATAATTTATCTAATCTCATGTTCTTCACCTTCTTTATTTATCATAGAAAAGGGGACGTATTTACGCCCCTTTTGATTTCAACTTTATTTTGAATCTACTACCAAGTTTACGCTGGATTTTCTCTAAAGCTTCTCCGCCAAATACTCTTTCTAGTACTCCTGTGCGAATCGCTAACAATCCGTAAACAAGACCACCAATACCTGCACAAATCGCAACTGTAATAAGAGCACCAATACGGCCATCAGGCGAAATCATGAAGGATAGAAGCCATTGTGATAGTTTTACAGCAATAACCATTACAAGTGTTAAGACTGCAATTTGGAATGTTCTCTTATATACAACACCAAATGAATAGTGTGCGTGTTTTTTGATTTGTCTATTCGTATACCATACGGAAGCTAAGAAGCCGACTGCAGTAGCCAAAATCGCCCCAACTGTACCGAAATAACGAATAAAGATTACGTTACATGCAAATTTCAAAATAACACCCATCACAAGCGCAATAACCGCATGTTTCTGCTGGTTAATCCCTTGCAGAATTGCTGCTGTTACTGTGAATAAAGCGAATAACAATGCAACTGGCGCATACCACATTAATACTTGTCCACCTAGTGGGTCTGAATCGTAGAAAGCAGTGTAAATCGGATATGCAAGTGTAGAAATACCGACAACTGCTGGCAATGTTAAAAACATATTCGCCTGGAATGTTTGTGTAATTTGTAATTTCAAATAACGGTATTGCTTTTCAGTAAATGACTTTGTAATCGCTGGCACGAGCGTTAAACTAAACGCTGTTGCAAGTGATACTGGAATCATAATTAATTTATGCGTCCACATCGTGAAAATACCGAGTGCTCGCTCTGCGATATCTCCTTGACCAATCGCCTGCATAATAGAGTTAAATGTCAATGTATCAATTTGTTGATATAAAGGAATTGTTAATCCAATTACAACATAAGGGATTGCATATGCAAACAACTCTTTAAACAATTGAGCGGTACTTACCGTCGATTCTGGTACAGTTTGCTCAATTAAATATTGATCCAAATATTTTTTACGTTTTAACCAGTACCAAATTAATACGCCAAGTGCTCCAACTGCTGAAACGAACGCAGCGAATGTCGCAACCCCAACTGCCGTTGCTACTGTACCGCCAAGTACTTTAATAACGATGAAACTACCCGCTAATAAAAAGACGATACGAATAATTTGCTCAATAATTTGTGAAACCGTAGTCGGTCCCATCGATTGGTGGCCTTGGAAATAACCACGAATCAAACTTGCTGCCGGCACAACAATAAGCGCAAAACTTACGAGGCGAATAATCGTCGTAACTTCTTCTATCTTATTTTGTAAACTTTGTTTACCAAGCATTGCTTCTGCAAATAATGGTGCGGTCATGTACAGTACTAAGAAGGAAAGAACTCCTGTTACTATCATCATAACCATTCCCGAGCGGAACATTCTCCGGCTCGTTTTATAATCTCCAAGTGCATTATATTTGGAAACAAACTTAGAAACAGCAAGCGGCACTCCTGCCGTTGCGATACTTAAAAATATCGTATATGGAATGTATCCATATGTATAGAGCGTTCCGCCTTCTGTGCCTACTAATGCATGAAACGGAAAAACGTAAATCATGCCTAAGAACTTTACTAAAAATGTCCCTAACGTCACAATAAGCGTTCCGCGCAGAAATTTTGAATCGGACATACGAAAATCCTCCTACATCTACAATAAAGTGAAACTATAATTAGTGGGAGACTCCCCTCCTACTAATCATTCGAGCATTTACGGACCTTTTCAACTCCCTCTTTACTTCTCATAAATCTTAAGATAGTAGTCTTATTGCCCATAAATAGCAGGATAATGCTGAACTCTAACTTTTGTATTGTACCACAATTCTCCTCTTAAGCAGTACTTCACTCTATTTTTCTTTTAAGGGAAAACATGCTATTCTTTTAGGCAGGAAATGTAGAAAATGAGGTCGATATATTATGCATTATGATGTTATTGTCATCGGCGGCGGTCCTTCAGGGCTAATGGCTGCAATCGGTGCTGCTGAAGAAGGCGCAAGCGTCTTACTTCTTGATAAAGGAAATAAACTAGGACGTAAACTTGCGATTTCTGGTGGTGGTCGTTGTAACGTAACGAACCGTCTACCACTTGATGAAATCGTTAAACATATACCTGGAAATGGTCGCTTCTTATACAGTGCTTTTTCTATTTTCAGTAATGAAGATATTATTACATTCTTCGAAAATCTCGGTGTACAACTGAAAGAAGAGGATCATGGCCGCATGTTCCCCGTATCAAATAAAGCGCAATCTGTTGTAGATGCACTGTTAACACGATTAAAAGACTTAGGTGTGAAAATACGTACGAATACGCCTGTCGAAACGATTGAGTATGAAAACGGTCAAACGAAAGCAGTTGTATTACAAACAGGCGAAGTGTTAGAAACGAATCACGTCGTTATCGCTGTTGGCGGAAAATCTGTTCCTCAAACTGGTTCTACTGGAGACGGATACGCTTGGGCTGAAAAAGCTGGGCATACAATTACAGAACTTTTCCCAACAGAAGTACCAATTCTTTCAAACGAACCGTTTATTCGTGACCGCACATTACAAGGTCTTGCTTTACGAGATGTAAACTTAAGTGTATTAAACCCGAAAGGAAAAGTTATCATTTCTCATAAAATGGACATGCTTTTCACTCACTTCGGCCTATCTGGTCCTGCTGCTCTTCGCTGTAGCCAATTCGTTGTGAAAGCGATGAAAAAGTTTAAAACGAACACAGTGCACATGAGTATCGATGCATTGCCAGAAGAAAATAGTGAGCAACTGTTCCAGCGCATGCTGAAACAAATGAAAGAAGATCCGAAAAAAGGAATTAAAAACGTTTTAAAAGGCTATGTTCCTGAACGTTACTTCCTATTCTTATTAGAAAAAAATGAAATTGACGGTAGCGAACAAGCTGGACAAGTTTCTCATGAGAAGATTCGCGCACTTGTGAAAGACTTTAAAGAATTTACCGTCCATGTAAATGGTACGCAGTCAATTGAAAAAGCATTCGTTACTGGCGGAGGTGTATCCGTTAAAGAAATTAACCCGAAAGAAATGGCTTCGAAATTCACGAATGGTTTATACTTCTGCGGAGAAGTTCTTGATATTCACGGTTATACTGGCGGCTATAACATTACATCTGCCCTTGTTACTGGCCGAATTGCCGGAACAACCGCTGGACAAAATTCAAAAATGCAATATTAAAGAAGAAACAGGGACTCCTGTTTCTTTTTTTAGTATGTTGGAATAGCAAAGTAATACACGAAATTATATCGGCGATGCTTTAAATATGTCGACCGTTTCTTCAAAAATATCCCTTCCTCCTAACTTCCCATTGCTTTTTTGTTGCTTTATATACCTTAGTACCTTTATATTTTATATTGTTGAATATTCGAAAAAGGGTAAGGGGAAAACAAATGAGAAAAAAAGTCATGATGTCTTTAATGCTAATGACGTTTCTTTCTGCGGTAGAAGGAACGATTGTTAGTACAGCGATCCCTCGTATAACGAGTGATTTGTCAGGCGTCGAACTTGTTAGTTGGGTATATGCAATCTATATGCTTGCAACAGCTGTTTCGACTCCAATATACGGAAAGCTAGCTGATTTATTCGGCCGTAAAAAAGTTCTGCTCATCGGAGCAACAATCTTCTTAATCGGTTCTGCACTTTGCGGAGTCGTTACATCAATGGAACAATTAATCTTCTTCCGTGCTCTTCAAGGTATAGGGGCTGGTGCTGTTATGCCGATCACAATGACGATTATTGGAGACCTATATAGCGAAGCGAAAGACCGCGCGAAAGCACAAGGCTGGATGAGTGCAGTTTGGGGTGTATCTGGTGTTATTGGGCCGTTAGTAGGTGGATTTTTAGTTGATTCTCTTTCTTGGCGCTATATTTTCTTCTTAAACGTTCCTTTTGGAATTATCGCTTGCTTAATGTTTGCCACTTCTTATAAGGAATCTGTTAAGTCCGCCGCTAAGCAACATATCGACTATCTTGGTGCGACAGTTTTCTCATTAAGTACAATTGCTTTACTATACGCATTATTAACAGGTAGCAGTAAGCAAAACTGGGGAGACATTTCAATTATCGGCCTATTAATCTTTGCCGCTGTTTCATTCATTATTTTCTTATACATCGAGAAAAAGTCTCCGGAACCATTAATTCCGCTAGCACTTTTCTCTAACCGTACATTATCTACAATAAACATACTAACACTTATTGCTGGCGCAATGATTATTAGTATTACAGTGTATCTTCCAATTTGGAGCCAAGGTGTTTTAGGAAAAAATGCGACAGAGGCTGGACTCATTTTAATGCCGATTCCTGTTATGTGGACATTCGGTGCTATGTTCTCCGGCAACTTAGTTGGCAAGTTACAAACGAAACAAATTATTTTACTTGGAGCTAGCATTTTATCAGTTGCTACTTTCTTATTATTTACATTATCAACAGATTCACCATCATTCCTTATTTATGTTGCAGTCGGATTATTCGGCTTAGGAATGGGGCTTGTTACACCAATTTACATGGTAACAATTCAAGCAGCTGTACCGGCGAATACGCGCGGAACGGCAGTTGGTTTAAATACATTTATTAATACATTTAGTCAAACACTAGGAGCTGCAATCTTCGGAACGATCTTCAATACGATGATTCATGCACGCGGCATTAAAAACCTTGATCTTGTTTCTTCTGGCGGACATGGAGGGGCTACAGCAAACGTAGCAACCGAATCACAATCCGCATTAGCATCAAGTGTACACGTCATTTATATGAGCACTTTCGTATTAGCGGTATTCACATTAATTATCGCTTGGATCCTATTAAAGCCAACTAAACAAACAAGTGAACAATAAAAAGAGGATGACCATTTTGGTCATCCTTTTTGCATAAAATCTACTCTTCATTCTCCACAATATGTTTAAGCATGGACAATTTATTATCCCAAAATCGTTCATAGTACGAGAGCCACTGCTGTAATTCCTCTAATGGTTCTGGATGCAAACGATATATCTTCTCTCTTCCGCTCTTTCTTCCACTCACTAAATTCGCTTCTGAAAGAATATGAAGGTGCTTTACAACAGCAGTACGACTCATCGGAAAATGATCCGTTATTTTTGAAATTGGTAACTCTTTGTCACTTAATAACCGTATTACTTCTCGGCGGGTTGGATCAGCAATTGCTTGAAATACATCATATTTCGCTACTGATGAGGACACTTAGCCTTCGACAACCTTTTTCAGTTTTTCATTTACAATCGCTACCCAGCCGCCGCTCATTCTTTCGTGAATAATAGAGCTCTTCGCATTTGGTTTTGGGAGGATTTCATCAGGATGTTTCCAGCCGCCGTGAATTAACGTAAATTCTGTTTTACTATCTCCTAGGTCTTTCAGATTAAATGAAACGACCCAGCCATCTGTATCCCATGAGAAAGATAGATGGTTTGGCTCATCAATTTCTAACACTTTACATGGTGATGGCCCAAATGGCGATTGCACATGAAACTCATGTCCTACCTCTAATTCAAAATCATTTGGCATAAACCATGACGCAATTCCTTCTGCAGTTGATACTACATTCCATACTTTTTGAATAGACGCGTTAAAAACGATTGTTTGTTTAATATCATTTAATGTATTTTGTTGTTCCATTTTATATCTCCTTTATTCGGCATTAAAATATAACACCTTTTAGTTTCACTTCAACAATATAACACCTTTTGGTTTCATGTCAAGAAAGACTCTTTTTCACTGTTGAGAAATTCTCAACATTTTTTCAACAGGACAAACACCCTCTCACCATTCCTTCATAATATACTCACAAAGGCAATGAAAAATAGAAAATTCCCTCAACATGAACCCTATCACTCCTATTGAGAGAAGCGCCTAACTTATCTCATCTGTACTTCGTCTCTCCTCCTTCCCTCGGGGACAATACGCGAGATATGTAAAGATCAGAAGGAGTATGCCCGCCATTTGGGTAGGTAGTTATTTCTCTTCTCCTCAACATTTCCTTAGGAGCGAAATGACTACCGACCCACTTTTTTAAACAAAAATAAAAAGGAGATGAAAGCTATGTTCTATTGCATTAACTGTTCTGAAATTCACCATGAAAAACACCCGAATGATAAAGTTTTCAAAAACGGTTTTTATATTGATCCATTTTTAGGTGATCGTTATCACCTCGGTATGTGCACTGATGCTCAGGATCATGAAACAGGAAAAGTTCTTTTAACGGAAAAGAAAACAGGCGCAACACAATCTATTATGAATATTTTACCGACACATGTTGTCCCAACGTAAAGCATAAAAAAGAGCTGGCTCCCCAGCTCTTTTTTATGCTTTATAAACAATCATCGCTGAAAAACAATAAATTTGATTTTCATCATCGTTAATTGAAACACCAACTTGATACTTTATATCTACAAAATTTCCATCTTCAATTTTTTTCAAAAATACATTTACAGCGTCTTCTAAGTCCTTTTCATGACTTTCATCAAACACTTTCACACGAATCATGTTAACACCATCCTAGATCGCAGCCCTCCGCCGCTTGTTTATTGCCACGGTGCGTATCTATGATGCGATAAAACTTTCCATCTTCATATATATATCCGTCTTCTAACACATATTGTTTATCTTCAGTATAGACATAAAACTTACCTATCATAAAYTTAYTYGTATATAATTCYAAATAATYTKRYYTAAATYTWGCTACWACYTTATTYGTAATATCAATTYTAATTGTGCGCCCCACCWTCTMTCCCTCCCTTGCAAAGAACGGATTTAGGTATATTGTATTAGCGATTTTATATTTTATGCTTAAAAATAAGTGGATATGCTCTCTTTCTGCGCCTGTACTATTTTTCTAAAAAAATTCCCCCTATTTATTCAACTTATAAGAGCAAAAAAACAAACAAAAAAACGACTTTTATATATTGACTACAGCATATCAGATGTGATATTATATAAAATTTGACATTTTTATCCTAGTATGTTATCATTAAAAGTAGTTACCACATACGGAGGTGGATGATTTGTTTCAAATTGGTGATAAAATCGTTTATCCAATGCACGGTGCAGGAATCATCGAAGCAATTGAAGAGAAAGAAATATTAGGCACTACGCGTCAATATTGTGTTATACGCATCATTAGTAAAGATATGCAAGTAATGCTTCCGATGAATCAATTACAAAAATCAGGTATACGTTATATCGTCGATAAAGGTACGTTAGATGGTATACTTCTTGAATTTCATCATGGGGAATCAGACCCCTCACTCTCTTGGAAACAAAGATATACAATGAATATGGAAAAAATGAAGAACGGCAATCTTCAAGATAGTGCAGAAGTTGTTCGTGATTTACTTCGTCGCAATAAAGAAAGAGCATTAAATGCGAGCGAAAAACAAATGCTAGATAATGCGCGTAAAATGGTTATTAGTGAAGTTGCGCTCGTACAGAATGTTTCAGAACATCAAGCAACAGAATTTCTTCAAGATACAATCAATCATTAATTTTAAAAATAGCCGACCGCTATTTTTTTTTGCGTAAAAAAGGCCAAAGAGTTAAATCTCTTTGGCCTTTCATATTACCCACGCCCCGCTTGAAACGATGGGTATAAAGTCATTCCACCATCTGCAAATAACGTAATTCCAGTTACGTAACTTGCCTCTGCTGAAGCGAGCCACGTTGCTACTGCTGCGATTTCTTCAGGTTTTCCAATGTAACCCATTGGAATCATACTTTCTACGTCGTCACGTTTTTTCGGGTCAGCAAATTTTTCAGCATTAATTGGCGTATTAATTGCACCAGGCCCAATATTATTTACCCGAATACCTTTTGGTGCATATTCTAACGCTAACGTTTCTGTCATAAGCTTAATCCCCCCCTTACTAGCCGCATAATGCACAAATAATGGCCACGGGATTTTCTCATGAACACTAGACATATTAATAACCGAACCTTTAATATCGTGTTCCACAAAATATTTAATCGCTTCACGACTTCCTAAAAAAGCACCTGTTAAATTTGTATGAATTACTTTATTCCAATCCTCTAACGGCATTTCATGCGACGGTACCGCGTTTTCTATCCCTGCATTATTAATCATGACGTCGAGCGTACCAAACTCTTTCACAGCAGATTGAATGAGATTTACAACATCTGCCTCGACCGTCACATCACCTTTTACAGCAATCGCTTCTCCACCTACCTTTTTTATTTCTTCTAATACATCGTTCGCTTCTGACTCTCTTGAGCGGTAGTTAATAACAACTTTCGCCTTCTCTTTAGCAAATCTTACTCCCATGGCTCTTCCAAGACCAGTTGCTGACCCTGTAATAACGACGACTTTCCCTTCTAAATCGCTATACATTTTAATACCTCCTTAACCTTTCGCAATCCCCAGCATAATTCCAGCTGCAATAATAAAAACGATACCAATAACAATCCCAATTAATTGACGCTTCGTTTTCCTTTCACCTAATATAAAAATCCCCCCAAGCGTCGAAATAATAATTCCCATTTGTGAAAGGGAAAAGCTTGTTGCGACCCCAACTCTTGGCTGCGAAATGAATAAAAACATATTTCCAGCTGCCCAAATCAATCCTGGAAGAATATTTCGAATCGCATATTTATTGAATGGATGATGTTTAAATGTGAGTAAAATCCCGCCTAATACCATACCGACCGCTTGTGGTAATAAAGCCGACCAACCGTTCACGTTAAATAACCGGATAACTACTACGTAAACTAAATAACCGACTGTTGAAATTAATAAAATAATAATTCCTTTTTTAAAATTTCCTGCTTGCTCTGCATTCTTCTCTTCTTTACTTTGAAGCGATGTTAAAATAACCCCGATAATAATACAAACGAGCGCCAAAACTCCAAGAACGACCGATATCGTCGTTGACCATTCATGAAACACGATAACCCCAAATAATGTTGTCGCGACTAATTGAAGCCCTGTTGAAATCGGCATCGTTCTAGAAACACCCATTAAATCAATACTTTTTAATTGATTCGCTTGACCAAGTGCCCAAAATAAGCCAGATACAATTCCAACTCCAATAACGGTCGGAGTTAATACCGGCTTCATAAAAATATAAACGACAATTGAGAAGATAAGTGCACCGAACGTTGTACCGAGCGTTTGACTATACGGTCCCCCGCCTAGTTTCACGTTAAATAGCACAATACTCCCCCAAAATATAGCTGGTAAAATCGCTAAAAGTATATCCATCGCTCATTACCTTTCTCTACAAAATGTCATAGGTTATCGCTCTAAATCATTAGAGTGAGCTTTTATTTTTTCGTTTTTTCGTGCACAAATCTTTTCTACAATAGCACCAGAAACATTCTTTTCTCGCTCCACTTTCTTTATCTTTATGTGATCTAAATTGTCTTCCAAAGTAAGTGTAACTTTATCATTCGGCGGATTATGTGCCCCTTGAAATGTAAGAAATTGTATCGTAACTTCAAACCTAGGAACAAACTCATCTTTCTTGCCTAGACGCTTTATATTTGTAACTGAGTCACATTCATATTGATCTTCTGTCACTTGCCTTATAACCGAGTAATATCGATTCAGTAACGCACTTTCTAAAAGCTGTTCCGTCGATTCTTTTGCCAAAGAATTGCTTGGAGAAAAGAAAAAAACAGAACATATCATTGCAATCATTACACATATCTTTTTCATAACTTCCTCCTTTTCCTATAAGATAGTGTTCTCCAAAATGCCATAAAAAAACGACTTTCCCTATTTAGGAAAGTCGTTTTTTATAGCATAAATCCAATATTAACCACCACTCACTGGTGGTATTAGTGCAACTACATCACCAGATTGTATCGTATCATCTTCATTCGCGTACTCTTCATTAATCGCAACCATAATTGGCGCTGACACTGGTACATTATATTCTTTCGCAACAATATCTTTTAACTCTGCAACAGTAATATTTTCTTTCTCTATTTGTAATTCACTCGTTCCTGCTTCTTCTTGCAAGTTCGCAAATAACAATACTCGAATCATATTTATAACTCCTTCCCAGGCTCTCCTGCTGGATATGGTGTTTTTTCTAATTGGTCACCAATCCATGAGTCACCATCTTCCCAAAATTCCTTTTTCCAAATTGGAACAATTTGCTTAATACGCTCCATAATATATTCATTCGCTTCATAAGCCTCTTTGCGATGAGGCGTTGATACAGCAACAACAACCGCTATATCAGAAATTTGTAGCGTGCCGATGCGATGCGTAATCGCAACATGTGTACCGGGCCACTTCTCCTTCACTTCTGACCCAATTTTCTGTAGCATCTTTTCTGCCATCGTCTTATAAGCTACATACTCTAAGTATAGTGTACGACGCCCTTTCGTAAACTCCCTAACTGTCCCGATAAATGTTGTAACAGCACCACATTCACGGCGAACTACTTTCTTTGTCACCTCTTCAATCGAGATTTCTGTATCAATTACTTCATAATACGTATTTATCATTTTGCACCCCTAGCCGTTTGTAAAAACCAGTCTATATACAATTTTTCTTCTGTTATATGAAATACTTTATATTCTTCTCGCACATTTGACGAAGCATCATACCACGTAATAACTGCCGCTATATTTTCTACTTTATGTAAAAGTTCAGCGTCTTCCGCAGAACGAAGTAACACTACTTTCGGATAGTTCTCAGCTTTATAGCCCTCTATTAAAATCGTATCTACTTCAAAAAATTCGTACAAGCGGATAATTTCTTGCAAGGACCATTCATCTCGCAAAGAGGACAAAGATAGTAATCCAGCACCTTCTACACTACTTACTACAGCACCAGCTTTTCTGTGTCTTTCACTGTCTTTTTGCGCTACTTCAGGAAAGCCCCCGTGACCATGATGTTTAATTGTAGCAACCTTCATTTCTCTTTCAGTTAATGCATGCACCATCTTCTCTACAAGTGTTGTTTTCCCGCTATTTTGATACCCTACTATTTGTAAGATTGAAGAGGCTTTGCCCACGGCCAATCACTTCCCTCAGAGCATTCTAACAATAATACAGACACTTTCATTCCTGCTTCAAATCCTCTCGTTCCTCCAGGCAGCACGATAAAAGCATTTGCATCCGCAAGCGAAGAGACCGCACTCGATTTATCTAAACCGACTGGCATCGCTTGTAGTGCCCCATTAACAATACTCGCTTTCGCTCTTACAAAACGAGTAAACGGATTTGGTTTCGGGAAATCTTTTTGTAAAATAGCATCAGTTCTATATACGTGAGGCTCCTTCGCATGCAAATACGTTTTCATAATTGGATGTACAAATAATTCGAAACCTACATAACAAGCTGACGGATTACCTGATAAACCGAAAAGTAACTTTCCATCAACTTCAGCTACTGTCGTTACACTTCCAGGTCTCATCGCTATTTTATTAAAGAGTACATTCGCCTGTAACCTTGCATAAATAGCCGGTAAGTAGTCGTAATCTCCTACTGAAACACCGCCCGTTGTAATTAAAATATCAACCTCACCCATCGCTGATTTAACGGCTGTAAAACATGCATCTAACTCATCAGCAAGTTGTCCATAGTAACGCACTTTTCCGCCAGCTTTCATAATTTGAGCGGCAATCATGTAAGAGTTACTATTTCTAATTTTTCCTGGTTCTAACGCCTCATGCACTTCTAGTAATTCGCTGCCCGTCGTTACAATACCGACAACAGGCTGTTTTACAACTTTCACAGTGCTATATCCAAACGTCGCTAATAATGCGGCAACACCTGGATTGATTACAAAACCTTTCTTAACGAGGACTTGATTTTGTTTTATATCTTCTCCTTTAAATGACACATTGTCACCGTTTTGGAAAGGACGTTTTAACTTCATATATGTACTTTCGTTCCTCTCGAATCCTTCCGTCAGTTCTAGCATTACGACTGCATTGCAATCTTCTGGAATAGCTGCTCCTGTCATAATACGAACCGCCTGAAAAGCCCCTACTTCTTCTGCAAAAACAGATCCTGCTCCGATCTCTCCTATTACTTCAAATTCAATCGGATGCTCTTGACCCGCTTCCTTCGTGTCTTCTGCTCGAATTGCGAAACCATCGTAAGGAGAACGATCAAAGTGAGGAACGTCGTGATCTGAGACAACATCCTCTCCAAGAATCCTCCCGTAACTTTCTGTAATAGAAACTTCTTCTACTTCACCATGCTTAGCATATTTCATAACCCGCTCTACAGCCTCAGCAACTTGAATCGGGATTCGTTTTTCTACCATTGTTTCTCACCTCATATTTGCAAAATATCTAATCTCGATTACACTTTATATATTAAATCGCAATTACTTCAAGGAGGAATTCCATGTCTTCATTCACACATTTCAACGACCAAGGGCGCGCTAAAATGGTTGATATAAGTGACAAAAAAATAACCGTTCGAACAGCAATAGCATGCTCTAGCATTCTCGTTACAAAAGAAATTTTTGATAAAATCTCACGCAACGAAATTGGTAAAGGTGACGTATTAGCCGTCGCACAAATCGCAGGTATTATGGCTGCAAAACGTACTTCTGATATTATCCCAATGTGCCATCCTTTATTATTAAAAGGTGTTGACGTCTCTTTCAATTGGAAACAATCAGAAGAACAATATCGACTACTTATTGAAGTAAAAGTTAAAACAGAAGGTAGTACCGGCGTTGAGATGGAAGCTTTAACAGCTGCTTCCGCTACCGCTCTTACTGTATATGACATGTGTAAAGCCGTTGATAAGGGTATGATTATTGGCGAAACGTACTTACTTGAAAAAACGGGCGGAAAAAATGGAGATTATATTAGAAATTCTTAATCCTACCTTCTCCATTTGAACCTAAAGGACTCCCCTTTAGGTTCAACCTATATATCTTGCATATAGTCGTTTCGCAACATTCATATCATTCGTACCATGAATAAACGCCCTGCCATCTGTAAATAAAACAAAACGATATTCTTCCACTGGAAATGATAATAAATACGGCGTTGCTTTTACATCCACACTTTTTTGTAAGCGCTTTTTAATTTCTTCTAAATTAAAACCCTGACGCACACCTGGACGGATTTGAACTGTATTTCGCCCACATAATACTTCTGTTTTCGTTTGTGCTTCAAATGTTAAACTCGGATATGTACGTAACTTTCCACAAGATAAACATGTATCCTTTTTCTGCCTATTCACTTTAAATGCCATCTGCTGATTATTCCAAAGATCAAATGATAGCATCGTTTCACGAAGTGCCTCAAAATCTTCTACTAATATTTTCAAGGCTTCCGTTATTTGATGTGCAACTACTAATTGCACTGCTGGCTGTATAATACCGGCCGTATCACATGTCGCTCCGCTCGCTGGATGCTCCATTAAACATCGAAAACACGGCGTTTTTCCTGGCAAGATTGTATAAGTTACTCCGTAGCTTCCAACGCATCCTCCGTATATCCACGGAACGTTATACATCTGCGATATATCATTAATAAGAAGGCGCGTTTCAAAATTATCTGTCGCATCTAATATTAAATCTACACCTTTAATTAATTCTTCCATTTCTTGCACCGTTACATCAGTCACAACCGGTACAATTTCTACTTCGGAATTAATTGCCTTTAAATGTTCTGCTGCCGCTATTGCTTTCGGTTTATAATGCTTTGCATCTTCTTCTGTATATAATTGTTGCCTTTGTAAATTACTCCATTCTACATAATCACGATCCGCAATTGTTATTTTTCCAACACCTGCTCTAACAATTGCTTCTGCATTCGCTGCTCCGAGTGCACCAGCACCGATAACGAGCACATGCTTCCCTCTTATTTTCCGTTGCCCTTCTTCCCCAACACCAGAAAATAACATTTGTCTTGAATATCGCTCTTGCATACGACATCCCCCTTTCTTATCCTCCTATATAAGACATTTCAATTTTCGGACGATTTTTCGCACTTTCTTCTGTCCGTTCATCTGAATATCGATCTTTTCTATTCTTCCATACATATTGTATAGCTTTTAATAACTCATTATCCGAAAGGTTTTCCCTGAGAAGTTTCCTTAAATCCATTCCTTCTGTCGCAAACAAGCAAGTATAAAACTTTCCATCTGCTGAAATTCTTGCTCTCGTACAAGAAGAACAAAATGACTCAGAAACAGAGGTAATAAAACCAACCTCTACATTCGTTCCAACGTATCGATACCGCTTCGCAACCTCACCAAAATAATGAGCTTCAGCTGGCTCAATTGGATACACCCCATGAATCATATCAATTAATTCTCTTTTCGTAATAACTTGATCAAAATTCCACCCATTCGTACTGCCAACATCCATAAACTCAATAAACCTAAGCGTGATTCCTTGTTCTTTAAAATACGCAGCAACTGGAAGTACTTGATGATCGTTCATCCCTTTTTTCACAACCATATTTACTTTCACTTCAAGGCCTGCTTCCTTCGCTGCCATAATCCCTTTTAACACCGGCTTCGTATTCATATTCCGGCCATTAATTGCGCGGAACACATTATCATCTATCGCATCCAAACTAACATTTACTCGGTGTAACCCAGCTTCTTTTAACGCCTTTGCTTGCTTCGTTAAATGAATCGCATTTGTCGTTAATCCTATATCTACTAAACCGTCAATTTTCACGAGACGTTCGATAAGTTTTGTTAAATCCTTACGGAGCAAGGGCTCACCACCAGTAAGTCTAATTTTCCGTACACCGATGCTAACAAATACTTTTGCTAATCGCTCGATTTCATCAAATGTCAGTAAAAACTCATCTTTCAAAAAAGCATAATCAGGACCAAACACTTCCGCTGGCATACAATACGTACACCGTAAATTACATCGATCAATGACAGAGATGCGTAAATCTTGAAGTGGGCGTCCGAAAAAATCTTTAACCTTCTCCTGCATCGCCACTCTCCCTTTCTGCCAAATTTATACCTCTCTTCATTCTATTATAATATATTTTTGAACCGCGATGTTTTTGCTAAGGTGAATAAAGTGAAACTTTAATCAGTGGGGGTTTTGTCCATCCCCACTGATTATTAGCCCACAAATAGAGGGATAAAAAACCTTGAAACATAAAAGTTCCAAGGTTTTTTTGCTTATTAACTTAATCTAATAATAGTTAGAGTAGCTCCTGGCGTTGTCGTAGATAATGTAGCTATTGCAACTAATCCAAATAACTGCAGACTAATAGCAGCTCCAGCAGGCAAGTTAGCAATTATTGGTGCACTAAATGAACCAGTAGCCACTGTCGGGGAGTTTATCGTTCCCGCAAGCGGACTGCCATTTACGGTTATCCGAGAACTGACAAGTAATCCTGCCGTTAAATTAATTGTATAGGCTATATAATAATTCCCTGCATTCGCAACTGTAAATACAGTATTTCCACCACTAACGGTTATTCCTGGTCCAATATTTTGATTGTTCGGTAATGGGATATTCGTACCGCCTAATAAAACGGAAATAGCGGTTCCTGATGTATTATTCGCAAATGCATACGTTGCAGTTGTACTAACTCCAGTCACTCCTGTCACCCCGGTCGCTCCTGTTGCTCCTGTTGGACCTTGAATTCCTTGTGAACCTGTTGCTCCTGTTGCTCCTGTTGCTCCTGTTGCCCCCGTTGGACCTTGAATTCCTTGTGAACCTGTCGCTCCTGTTGCCCCCGTTGGACCTTGAATTCCTTGTGAACCTGTCGCCCCTGTTGCTCCCGTTGGACCTTGAATTCCTTGTGAACCTGTCGCCCCTGTTGCTCCCGTTGGACCTTGAATTCCTTGTGGGCCTTGCGCTCCTGTTGGACCCGTGTCCCCGGTTGGGCCTTGTGGACCTTGTAAACCTTGCACACCTTGCGGACCGGTTGGACCTATTTCTCCTTGCACACCTTGTATTCCGGTTGGGCCTTGTGGACCAGTCGGACCTTGCACTCCTTGTATCCCTTGAATTCCCTGTGGGCCTTGTGCTCCGGTTGCACCTGTTGCCCCTTGTATCCCTTGTGGGCCTTGACCTCCTTGGATTCCTTGAGGACCTGTTGGACCTTGGATTCCTTGCGGGCCTTGAATTCCTTGCGGACCTTGATCTCCCGTTGCTCCCGTTATACCTTGGATCCCTTGTGGACCTTGAACACCTTGCGAACCGGTTGGGCCTATGTCTCCTTGTACTCCTTGTATTCCTTGTGGACCCTGCAGCCCCGTTGCTCCGGTTGCACCAGTTACTCCAGTTGCTCCGGTCACACCCGTCGCCCCTGTTGCTCCCGTATCTCCTATTCCTCCCGTTACACCTGTCGCTCCTGTCGGGCCAGGTGGTCCACCGGATGGACCTGTCACTCCCGTCGGACCTGATGGACCTGTTGGGCCAGTCGGTCCGGCTGGGCCTCCTGATGGACCCGTTACACCTGATGGACCCGTTACTCCAGTTGCTCCTGTAGTCCCTTCCCCTGTCGCCCCTGTTGTGCCCGTATCTCCAGTTACTCCTGTCGGCCCTTGGATTCCTTGAATTCCTTGTGGGCCTTGCACCCCTTGCGCACCCGTCGGTCCTTGAATTCCTTGTATTCCTTGAACTCCCTGTGGACCCATTGGACCTGTTGGACCTATATCCCCTTGAGTACCTTGCACTCCTTGCGGGCCCTCTGGACCTGTTGCTCCTATATTCCCTTGAATACCTTGAACTCCAGTTGCTCCTTGTGCTCCGGTTGCTCCTGTTATACCTTGAATCCCTTGTATTCCCTGAATGCCTTGTGGACCTTCTGGACCTGTTACTCCTATTGGTCCTTGAATTCCTTGGATTCCTTGTGGGCCCTCTGGACCTGTTGCTCCAGCTGGCCCTGGCACTCCTTGTATTCCTTGCGGACCCTGAAGTCCTTCTGGGCCTTCTGGTCCTGTTGGTCCTATATCACCCATTGGCCCTTGAATTCCTTGGACTCCTTGTGAGCCTGTGTCCCCGGTTGGACCAGGTACCCCTTGTATTCCTTGTGGGCCTTGATCTCCTGTTGCTCCTGTTATACCTTGAGGTCCTATGGCCCCTTGTATACCTTGCGGACCTTGATCTCCTGTTGCCCCCGTTATCCCTTGAATTCCCTGAATCCCTTGGATTCCTTGCTCACCAGTTGCTCCCGTCGGACCAGGAATACCTTGAATACCTTGCGGACCTTCTGGACCCGTTGGTCCAATTGGCCCTTGAACCCCTTGTATTCCTTGCAGGCCCTGTGCTCCTGTTTCTCCTGTACTTCCACTCGGACCTGTATTTCCAGTCACTCCCGCACTTCCAGTTACTCCAGTATTTCCAGTCGCTCCCGTCGCACCTGTACTTCCACTCGGTCCACCTCCTGGCCCTGTCGCACCAGTTGCTCCAGTCGGACCTGGAGGTCCTCCAGATGGGCCAGTTATCCCTGTTGGACCTGTTATTCCAGTCGGACCACTAATCCCCTGACCAGTCGCTCCTGTTGCTCCCGTATTTCCACTCGGTCCTTGTGGGCCTTGTATCCCTTGAGCTCCTTGTATTCCTTGTGAACCTGTTGCACCCGGTACCCCTTGCACTCCTTGAATTCCTTGAGGTCCCTCTGGCCCGGTAGCTCCAATCGGCCCCTGTAATCCCTGTATCCCCTGTATACCTTGTGCCCCAGTCGCTCCGGTTGGACCAATTGGACCTTGTAACCCTTGCACTCCTTGAGGTCCTGTCGCTCCAGTTTCTCCCTGTGGTCCCCTTAATCCTTGTGGTCCCTGCTGTCCTTCTGGTCCTGTTGCACCCATTTGTCCAGCTGGTCCTTGAATCCCTTGCACTCCTTGAGGTCCTGTCGGGCCCATCGCCCCCATCGGACCTTGAAATCCCCTTGGTCCTTGTGGGCCAGTCGGGCCTTGTGGACCGGTTGGACCAGTAATCCCAATGCCAGTAAATCCCGTTGGAACGGGGGGAAAAGTAGGTCCAATAAGATTCGGTGAAATTCTGAAATTAGAGTTTAATGAATTTTGTCTATCGCGCTCTTTCACACTTTCACCACCTACACACCATCTTTTTTACTTTAAACAAACCTCTTCTTCTTAATATGTATTTACAAAAACAATCTCAAAGACTATTTTTATTTTAAATAATAAAAACTCCCTTAATTCCTTAAGGGAGTCCAACAACTGAATCCATATTATCTGTATTAGGGACAGCTTGCGATATACTCGACACATTTGTACCTTGCCCCATATTTGTTCCCGTTACAGTACCAGCAGGGGTACCTCGTGTATAGGTTGTCGTCACCGAATCTCCCGGTTGTAAACAAAGCTTCGTCTCCGTCCCTATTACTGTAACAACGTCAATCCAAGTGCAACCCGTTGAACCACTATACGATTTCGAAGCAGTAAATGAAGTATCACTCAAATTATCCCCTGTAAATATATTCCCAGTATTATTAACGATAATAAATTCTTTAATACGTGCAGGCATACTTACACTCTACCTTTCCTTTATGAACCTAATGTACGTGTACTCGTCGCTAATGGCGGAAGAAACACTGATGTTCTAATCACAGCTTCTGGCTGTCGTTTCCCATTTAAAAAAACAGCCGCACTCGATCCTCCAGCACCCGCATATATTTTCGATACAGCAAAAGGTGCGATATTATAACAGTCGCCAACATTAACAGCCCCTGTATTATTAATAATTTTTACTTTACGCATGTTAATCCCCATTTACCCCTCCCCCTTTTGTATACTGTATGCAAAAGAAAAAAACTTGAAACAGACTCGTTTCAAGTTTTTGCAGCTACTTATTTAGTTTCGCCTTCATATTGAAGCATACCGCCAACCATGTTCACTGTTTTAAATCCTTGTTCATTTAAATAATGGCATACATTTTCACTGCGCATTCCCGAACGACAAATAAAGATATATTCATTCTCTTTCTCAAAGAAATCTACTTTATTTGGAATATCACCCATTTTAATATGTACAGCTTCTGGAATTTTCCCTGCCGCTACTTCTTCATCTTCCCTTACATCTACTAAAAATAATGTTTCTCCATTTTCTAAACGCTCTTGCACTTCTTCTGTAGTAATTGTTTTTACTTCTGTCATATGTAGTTCCTCCTTATATACAATAAAACCTTCAGTTTCTTCTTTAAACAATCATTTCTCATCAATTTTAGCACGCGAAGGAAGGAACGCAAAGAATGGAACATTTATTTCTCAATTTTCCAGCAAAACTTATTCTTTACAAACATAACTGACGCATTGTATCCTCAATATACTTGTTTGATGAAAGGAGCCAGTTAAAATGACACTTTTTCTTTTCATTATGGGCATCATTTTCTTAGTTTTTGCAGTTATTGCTCTTAGTATGAAAAATAATAAAAAGATAAAATCCCCTCAAGAAATGTCATTCTTATTTCTATTACTTAGTATAGCTTTCTTCGGTTTATCAATCGCTTCATATATTTTCCGTCTGCAAATCATGTAAAAAAAGGTGCCTACTATAAATCATGCACCTTTCCACATTAATTATTTCCTACACAAAACTAGATACTTTCCGGTTTAAAAACTCATAAATTTTCTTTTCAAATAAATGAACATCTAACGCTCCTGCCATATGCCCATTTATACTTTCTATCTCATATACTTCTGCGTACTTCCCTTGCTTTTGCAAAATATCTACCATTTTATAATTGTAACGAGGCGGCTGAAGTAAATCTTGTTTGCATGGAATCATGAGTACATTCGCTTCAACCTTAGAAAGAGCCTCTTCTAAGGAAGAAAATCCATGTGCAATATCATGTAATAAGACCGCTTTCGCAGTATACATCCATGAATTTGCATCTACTAAATCTATACTTTTACATGTCACTTTATTTATTTCTTTCTCAAATGATGTTAATGCAGAAAATTGTTGATAAGGTGCCATTTCTATACTGTTCCGCGGGAATGCCATTTCATAAAAATGTTCATCGAACGCGTTCATAAACATCATTTTATTCGCTAAATGAAGCCCCTTCGTTGGTTGTTCCTCTCCGTACTTTCCACCTTTCCAATTTGGATCAAGCTGAATTGCTTCAATCGCATTTTGCGCTACATTTCCCGACGTTATAATTGGATTTTGTGGATTCGTAATAACTCCAATCATTCGCTGCACCATATGAGGATAGTGGACAGTCCATTGCTGCGCAATCATCCCACCTGCCGATGGCCCCATTACAGCATGTAACCTAGCAATCCCCATATCTTTTATTAACTCATATTGCATACGTGCTATATCTAAAAATGTGAAAACTGGAAAATCCATCGCATACTCAAAACCAGTCATCGGATTTATCGATTTTGGCCCCGTTGTAATCACATATGGGTTCTTCACTTGTACATTACAAAGGTTATCAGTACATATAATGAAATATTTATTTGTATCAATTGCTTTCCCAGGTCCAATTAATCCGTCCCACCAACCAGCCCCCTCATCATGCTCTGTATATTTTCCTGCCGCATGACTTGTTGCACTAAAATAGTGACAAACCAAAATCGCATTTGATCTTTCTCTATTTAAAGTACCGTACGTCTCATACCCCATTTGAACAGGAATCTCCCTACCATTTTCAAACACAAACTCCGTTAAAACAAACTTCTCCTTTTTTACAATTTGCACAGACTCGCCTTCTTCCCGTCATATTATGAACTGCTTACTAAAGGTTTTTTTCTATGCAAACCAATCTCCTCCTTCTTTTCATAAATAAATGAATAATATACAAAATTAGCCACAAAATAGCACTATATTACACAATCAAAGAGGGCATACATATGATTTGGAATTGGTTACGTAAGAAAAAAAACTCAAATACAAAAGAGACAGATGATTCGAAACAACAGTCTGATGATCAAAAGGAACATAACAAAGAGAAGAATGTCCAGTCCAAAAGTACGGAACAAACTGATGATACTTCTCAAGACAAACAGCAAAATTCTAAGCAAGATGATACTTCTCAAAACAAGCAGCAAAATTCTAAGCAAGATGATACTTCTCAAGACAAACAGCAAAATTCTAAGCAAGATGATACTTCTCAAGACAAACAGCAAAATTCTAAGCAAGATGATACTTCTCAAAACAAGCATCAAAATTCTAAGCAAGATGATACTTCTCAAGACAAACAACAAAGTTCTAAGCAAGATGATACTTCTCAAAACAAGCATCAAAACTCTAAGCAAGATGATACTTCTCAAGACAAACAGCAAAATTCTAAGCAAGATGATAATTCTCAAGACAAACAGCAAAATTCTAAGCAAGATGATACTTCTCAAGACAAACAGCAAAATTCT
>NZ_JBFTMD010000019.1:0-89762 GCF_056396785.1 Bacillus sp. 05T21
GGTCGAACCGGCGATCTCCTGCGTGACAGGCAGGCATGTTAACCACTACACCACGGGACCATTTGGTTGCGGGGACAGGATTTGAACCTGCGACCTTCGGGTTATGAGCCCGACGAGCTACCGTACTGCTCCACCCCGCGATAATATTATTTATATAATTTATATGGTGGAGGATGACGGGATCGAACCGCCGACCCCCTGCTTGTAAGGCAGGTGCTCTCCCAGCTGAGCTAATCCTCCGAAGTGGTGACCCGTACGGGATTCGAACCCGTGTTACCGCCGTGAAAGGGCGGTGTCTTAACCACTTGACCAACGGGCCAATATGTATGGCAGAGAAGAAGGGATTCGAACCCTCGCACCGCGTTAGCGATCTACTCCCTTAGCAGGGGAGCCCCTTGAGCCACTTGGGTACTTCTCTGTATGGCTCCGCAGGTAGGACTCGAACCTACGACCGATCGGTTAACAGCCGATAGCTCTACCACTGAGCTACTGCGGAATAATGAAGACAATTTGTATCTTATAAAAATTCTCATCGTAAGTCAAGAAGTTTTTTCACAACATCTTGCGCAAACGTGACATGTTTATAATATACTGGATTGCGTTTTCACTGTCAAGATGTTTTCACTACCAGTTTTAGTTGTCCTTTACACTTTCCACATACATATCTTTGTGTATTTATTTGACGTCTTCTTACATATTGAAAAGAACACCCCATACATTCATACATAGAAACTCTCGTTTCCTCCTCACTAATCATTCGTTTACAAAAACGTGGTGCACCTACTTTCTTTAATAACTCACGAAAATCTCTATCTCGATGCTTATACCCTTTTCCTGTGATATGTAAGTGATAATGACAAAGCTCATGTTTAACAATCCCGACTAACTCTTCTTTTCCATATACTTCGTAATATCGATAATTCAATTCTATATTATGATTCTTCAATAGATAGCGCCCACCAGTTGTACGTAACCTACTATTAAACATCGCTTTATGTAAAAACGGCATTCCAAAGCATTGTAACGATACCTCTTCCACTAACCGCTGAATTTCTTGCTCATCCATTCTCATTCCTCCTAAACTAAAAAATATTTCCACACTTTTCTCCCTTCTTATACATATAGTAAATAGTACATATACCCATCCTCATTCAAGAAGCGTGATTTCTAAAAATGCAGCATTGCTAGAAATCCACTCACCAACCTCTCATCAAAGTTACTTTAACTAAAAGGAGCTACTTTTTTTGAGAGCAGGATTAAACAAGGAGGGATTCCTATGCCCACGTGGCTAAAGAAGCAAATGCAACGTGCATATTTTGAGAAAAACCGGTATCAAATCAAGTTACTAAATGAATGCTGGTTTTATTATAGTAAAATACATCAAAGCTCATAATCAATTAAACTTTCCAGTTCATAAAAAAAGAGCAGTTTCATCTGCTCTCTTTTCTTACTATTCAATCGGTAACATTGATAATGCAACACGACCTTTTTTCGTATCAATATCATCTACCCATACCTTTACAATTTGTCCCACGGATACAATATCTAATGGATGCTTTACAAATTGTTTGCTTAGTTTAGAAATATGTACTAAACCATCTTGCTTCACACCAATATCAACAAAGGCACCGAAATCAACAACATTGCGGATCGTTCCCTCTAATTCCATACCACGCTTTAAATCTTCTAATTTTAAAATCCCTTTTTTCAGAAGTGGCTTTGGCAACTCATCCCTCATATCTCGCTCCGGGCTAATTAAAGCATCCATAATATCAACTAATGTCGGCTCACCAATCTCCGTCTCTTGAGATAATTTAGAAATATCTACTCCTTCGAAACTCTTTTGCAAGTTTGGTTTCCCCACATCATTCTTTGATAACCCTAAGCTCTTCAATAGCAATTCAACATTTTTATATTGTTCTGGATGAATCCCTGTGCGATCTAACGGATTCGCTCCTTCTAATATACGTAAAAACCCGATACATTGTTCATATGTTTTTGCACCTAAACGTGGGATTTTCTTTAATTCAGTACGCTTCGTGAATTTCCCATCTTCCTCACGCTTAGCTACAATATTTTTCGCAACTGTTTTTGATAATCCCGAAACATACTGCAACAATGCAACTGAAGCTGTATTTACATTAACACCAACTCGGTTAACTGCCGTCTCTACTACAAATGTTAATGATTCATTTAATCTCTTTTGAGATACATCATGTTGATATTGCCCCACTCCAACAGATTTAGGGTCAATTTTCACAAGCTCTGCAAGCGGATCTTGTAGACGTCTCCCAATTGAAACAGCACTTCTTTCTTCAACCTGTAAATTTGGAAACTCCTCGCGAGCTACATCAGATGCTGAGTACACACTAGCACCCGCTTCATTTACAATAATGTAAAATACATCTCGCTCTACATTTTGTAATACATCTACTATAAATTCTTCCGTTTCCCTCGAAGCTGTACCATTTCCAATCGCTATCATTTCAACTTCATATTTATCTATAATTGAAATGATTTTCGTTTTTGCATCCTCATATTTACGAGCAGGCGGATGCGGATAAATAACATCTATGTGAAGAACTTTCCCTGTATCATCTACTACAGCTAATTTACAACCGGTTCTATATGCTGGATCTACCGCTAACACAACTTTCCCTTTCATCGGAGGTTGTAATAATAAATTACGTAAATTCTCAGAGAAAATATGAATCGCTTGTTCTTCGGCCGTTTCCATTAATTCTTTACGAATTTCTCTTTCTATTGAAGGTTGAATTAATCGCTTATATCCATCTTCCATCGCTAATTGTACATAATGCGCACTTTTAGAAGCTTCATCAAGAATCATTTTTTTATGTAAAAACTGAAGAATTTCTTCAATTGGCGTGATAACAGAAACTCTTAATACGTCTTCCTTTTCACCACGATTCATAGCTAGTACACGATGCGGCACTACTTTTTGCAACGGTTCTTCATAGCCATAATACATTTCATATATATTTTTTTCATCTTTTTCTTTATCTTTTACAGATGAAGACATAATCCCTTTTCGGAAAGTAGTATTGCGAATCCAACTACGATATGCCGCATTATCCGAAACAAGTTCCGCAATAATATCCTGCGCACCTTGCAACGCATCTTCTGCAGACGCCACTTCCTTTTCTGCATTAACAAATTCCATAGCCTTCTCTGCTGGATTTTCTTTTTTATATAATAATAGCCACTCAGCTAACGGTTCTAATCCCTTTTCTTTAGCAATTGTAGCTTTCGTTCTTCTTTTTTCTTTATATGGACGATATAAGTCTTCTACTTCTTGAAGTTTTGTTGCAGCAACAATATGACGACGCAACTCCTCGGTTAGTTTACCCTTTTCACCAATAAGACGAAGAACCTCTTCTTTCCTATCTTCTAGTTGCATCATATATTGCCATCTTTCTAAGATTGCACGAATTTGCACCTCATCAAGAGACCCTGTCCATTCTTTTCGGTAACGAGCGATAAATGGAACTGTGTTACCTTCTTCTGTTAATTGAATAACATGACGAACTTGCTTTTCTGTAAAGCCTAATTCTTTCACTAACATTTTCATTAACCCTTGTCGATTATCTACCATTTCCATATCCAACCGTAACCTCCTCTATAATAAAAAAAAGTTGCCCTGTAAAGAGAGCAACTTAAACTGCCGATTTAAAAATCTATTAGTCCTAAACTAATTTGTAACGCTTCATCTACACGACTCATCATCACTTCATCCAAATGAGTGATTTTGTCCGTTAAGCGCTGCTTATCGATTGTTCGAATCTGCTCAAGTAAAATAACAGAATCCCTCTCAAAACCGTACTTTTTCGCATCAATTTCCACATGAGTGGGTAATTTCGCTTTTTGAATCTGTGCAGTAATAGCCGCTACAATCACAGTCGGACTAAAACGATTTCCGATGTCATTTTGAATGACAAGAACCGGACGAACGCCTCCTTGCTCAGAACCAACAACTGGGGAAAGGTCTGCAAAATACACGTCGCCGCGTTTTACAATCAAAATATTACCCCCCGCTAACTAAGCGTTCTACTGTATGAGCTGCTTCATACTCTGCTAAGAAAGCTTCAGATGCAATACCAAGATTAATTTTTCCCATTTCAATGTACCCACGTCGCATTGATTCATGTTGGTAGCGTTTCTTCGTCTTATGTTGACGCAATAACAGTTGTGTTGCCTGGCAAATTAGTTCATGGCGATTCTTATTCTCTTGTTTTCCAATTCCGTCCAATTCCGTTACCATTTGCTTTGGCAACCGAACCACGATTTCAGTAGTTACACTTGATTCGGACACAAAAATACACCTCCACCGTCAACTACACACCCAAATATATATATGACACCTATTGTAATAATACCATTGTATGGAGCCTGTTGCAAAGACTTCCTTATTCCTTGCTTATGTTTTCCAATTCATAAATAAAACATTCATCTTCTTTTACTTTTTATCTCTTTCAAACAAGAAATAAAGCAATCCTTCAGTAATATTTCATTGCAACTTATATTAATAACAAGTATAAAAAGAAGCTCCCCAGCGAAAAAGAGCCTATACTTTATTAGTGAAACTCCTCCAAATGACGAGATGCTGAGTAATAATACCTCCTTCTATATATCGTTCAAATAATTGATTACTTCTACAACTTTACCGTGTCGTATAAATATTCTCGGTACACGGAAGCTTATCGTTGCAATAATTTCATAATTAATAGTCCCGGAATATTCAGCAACCTCGGTAGCACTAATATACTCATCACCTTGTCTCCCAATGAGTGTAACTTTCGTACCAAGTGGCACTTCACAAGGAAGATGTATCATGAATTGATCCATTGTCACTCGCCCTACAATCGGTACTCTTTCACCGTTTACAAGTACCTTAAACCCTTGCAATCTTCTAAGCCAGCCATCTGCATACCCAATCGCAACTGTCGCAATCCATTCTTCGGTTCTCGTTCGGTATGTGACATTATAACTAATCCCATCCCCTTTAATCACTTGCTTAATATGAGCAACTTTCGTATGAAGTGACAACGCCGGTTCCAATTTAAACGGTAAAAAAGGATGTATTTCTACAGATGGGGATAGTCCATACATCGCAATACCAATTCGCACTGCATTAAATGTAATCCCTTGAAATCTTAACGTTGCAGCACTATTGGCTGTATGGACAAATTTAGGGTTCACTCCAAATTCTTTCAACCAACTTAACTGCTGCAAGAACGTATTATATTGCTTATCAAAGTAAGAAGTCTCAACCTCATCGGATGTTGCAAAATGTGTATATACTCCTTCTAACTCTAAAAATGGCGCGCCTTCTAAACTCTTTAAGAACCCCTTTAATTCTTTGCGTTCGCGTATTCCAATTCTCCCCATACCACTATCAAAATTAATATGGAATTTCATTATTGATGAACCATCCCAGAGCTTTATCGCGTCTTCTACCCATTCTTTTTGAAAAACAGTTAATGCTACATCATTTTCAGCAGCAACATTTACATCACGAGGAGGGGAAGGACCTAATACTAAAATCGGTGCAGTAATACCAGCCCTCCGAAGCACTAAAGCTTCATCTAAAAAAGCAACTGCTAATCTTGTTGCCCCTGCTTCTAATGCGGTTTTAGCCACTGGTACATAATCGTGCCCATATGCATTCGCTTTAACTACAGCAAAAATTTCTACATCACTTGGAATGAACTCTTTAATATGCGTAACATTGTTATAGATCGCATCTAAATCCACTTCCACCCAAGTGTCACGGTAAAACGGCGCTTCTTCCATAAATACACTTCCTTATACACGATATGCGAAGCTTATTCTTTTATATGCTTCTTTTATGAAATCCACCTTCAAACTAAGAAAAGACGTGGTGCACATATATCACCACGTCTAAGAAGTTTACTTCACCTGCTTCGCTGTAACCGAACGAGCAACCATCAACAACTCATTCGGCTCTAAACCTTTAGACACGAGCATATATTCTACTCCGTTATGTGACCACGTTACAGAGTCTTTCGTCAATGCACCAATCGTGAAACCAAGATCAACCGGCTCTCCACTTACACTTACCGCCGATGAGGCCTCTGCAACTTTTGACTTTTCTTGTATTAAAGTAAAGGATTTCTTACTTCCAGTGTATGTGAGTATTGCACGCTTGCCACTGTCTGTCTTCAACTCTTCTTCCTCTTTCAAAGTCATACCTTGCGGTGTATCACGTGGATACAAAATAGCAAACGGTTTGTCTTCTTTCGCTGCCGTCTGAACATCCACTTGTGCTCTAGACATATTTTGTTTCGTATCAAATGCACCTTTATCAAACTTTGCATCAAATTTTACTTTAGTGAAATCTACTTTTACAAGGACATTTTGATCATTATCCATCAGTTTCACAGAAACTGGCGTTAGATCACTTTTATTCAGCTTAATCTCTTGTTTCGGCAACATATTTTGATGTTGATAATTTGTTTTTGTTTTAAACACATAATACTTATCTGTTTTCTCGAAAGAGAGATTTTTCTTATCTTGCAAAATATCTCTTACAAGTGATTCATATAAATAAGCCTGGCTACTATTTTGCGGCCAATCACTTTGAAAACGGAAACTCTTATTAAGTGCCGGTGTTAATACAAATACACCTTCATCATTCCTTAAAATAATTTGACTCTGATCCTTTTTCGCATTCTGCAAATTCACACGATAATACGAAGGTTCTTTATGCCAAATTTCTACATTGTACTCTTGAGGTTCATTTCCTGTTTTAATAGATAATTTCGCTTCAGCTTGATAACTCTTCATACTTTTAACTTTCGTTTCTAAATCTCTCACAACATCTTCTTGTTTCTTTTCCATACAACCCGCCAACACAAAAACGGTCAATAAACCGACAAGAACTAAAAACAGACGCCTTTTCATCACTTCAGCCCCTTTGCCCCTATAAATGAATGGAAGATATGCCTTCCTTATCGCTACCTCAAATATATGAGACAAAGATATAAAATATGCAGACTAGCGTGACGAGCTTTCCAAAACAACTTGAGCAACGGCAAATTCTTTACTATGACTAATTGATAAATGAACAATATGCTCTGTATTTGTAATGATAATCGGCTTACCTCTATCATCATTCCTTACTTCAATATCTAAAAAACTCACTTCTTTCCCGATACCGGTCCCTACCGCTTTAGAATACGCCTCTTTTGCTGCAAATCTTCCAGCTACGAATTCTGTAAGACGACTTCCTTTCAGCCCCTCGGCAACACCACGTTCTCTTTCAGTTAAAATACGTTCCATAAATTTAAGCTTTCCATCTAGCATTTTTTCAATTCGATTTAACTCAATAATATCGATTCCAATCCCTATAATCATTTCAAAATCCCCTTCTTCTATTTAGCTTTCTTCATTCATATTGTAAGAATAACAGAGAATCTTTCTGATGCAAAAGGAGTGATACTAACAACATGCTAATACCATCCACTCGCATTTCCTTACAACCGATTATCATTTCTTTACTTCTTATACAATTAGTCATGATTATATTGAGCGACTTTTCCCTCTTTCACCTGGCAGCCTACAATGAATATATCGCTAAAGGAGAATGGTGGCGTGTCATAACTTCCTTACTTGTACACGTAGACTTACAACATTTCCTTTCTAATAGTATTTGTTTATTTGTATTTGGTTCTTCTATCGAAAAACAACTAGGACACTTTTCTTTCATCATTATTTTTTTCCTTTCTGGCATTCTCGGGAATATTTCTTCTTATATTATTATGCCTCTTGAATATATTCACGCCGGAGCATCTGGTGGTATTTTCGGATTACTAGGCGCCCAATTATTTTTATTGTATAGTCGATATCGTTCTTCAAAACCAAGAGACATCGCTATTTTTTCAATAATGATACTTATATTACTACTATTTACTTTCTTTAATCCCTCTGCCAATCCTATAAGCCATTTAACCGGCTTAATAATCGGCGGCATGTGCACCCCTTTTTTAATAAAGTGAAACTTTAATCAGTGGGTATATTTTCCATCCCCCACTGATTATTAGCCCGCACCAATCGGGCTTTTACGGGCAGCCCGGCTCCCACCTAACTCCCTCGCATTCGCCGAATTTTGAGGCGGGAGTCTTACTGCCCGGCAAATAGCGGGACAAAAAAAAAAAAAAAAAAAAACGATGGCGCAGAGCTTATTTAATATAGAAGCTCGCACCATCGATAATTTCCACATCTGTTTGTTTACTTAACTCTCTCATTAGTTGAAATAAAGACTCGTCCTTTTTCTTCGCCTCAATCATACAATCAATTCGCGGAACACTCCCCTTTATCTTTTTCAAAAAAGATAAGAAAGTATCTACATCAATAAAATCTGCATGTGCTCTCGGGTTCTTTCCATCTCTAGGACTGGAGATGTGCATTTTAACTGGTAACAAAGACGATTCCCACGTATGTACAACACGCGCCCAATCTTCATGCCAATCTTCCTGGTCATTATTCATCATATGGTGGTGCAAATCAAACACCACTGGAATGTCTAATTTCTCACCTAAATACAATGTTTCTTCTAAAGAAAAGGTCGTGTCATCATTTTCTAATATAATCATCTCTTGAATACCTCTTGGAACAGTTGACCAATTTTCTATAAAGCGTTCTAATGCAAGCTCCTTATCTTTATAACCTCCTCCCACATGTAATACACATCGTTGCTTATGTTCAATTCCCATACCCTTTAACAATTTTTTGTGCATCTGCAATGTCTTTACAGATTGTTTGAAAATACTCTCCTCAGGTGAATTTAGTACAACAAAGTGATCTGGATGGAAGTCAATTCGCATATTCATACGAATTGCATATTCACCTAATTCTTTCAGATTTTCTTTTAAAGGACGAATATAGTTCCAATCTAACAACTCCTCATGATTCGCTAAAGGAATAAGCTTGGAACTAAGTCGAAAGAAAGATATATCATGCCCTTTATTATGTTTTAATAACCGTAAACAATTTTCCAAATTCGAATTAGCGATTCTTTCAAGTTTACGAATCGCAGCCTCTCGATCATCAATCCGCTGAAACTGTGCATATGTCATCGTTTGAGATGGAGAAGCATTCTTCAAATGTACACTCATCGCAACATACCCAAGTCTTACAAGCATATAGCACCTCATTTCTATACGAGTTACTATGTAGTATGCACAATTACAGAAATAAAAAAAGAGAATGCCAGCAAAGGGCATTCTCTTTTTTATTAAGCTTGTGGACGGCTATGATGTTTTCTTTCGCCGCGTCCATTTGAAGATCCAGGGCGACCTTCACCTTTACGACCACGGTTACCATCACGGCTACCAGCATCACGGCTACCGCCATCACGATTACGATCACGGTTACGACCATCGCCACTTCCGCTTCCACGTCCATCACGATTGCGATCACGGTTACGACCATCGCCACCGCCGCGTCCATCACGACTACGATTACGGTTACCATCACGGTATCCACTTCCGTTACCACCGCGTTTTTTAGAACCGCCACCGCCACCTCTTGAAACAACTGGTGGTTCTGATGTTAAAGCGATCGGAGTTGTATCCGGCTCTTTTGTCATCATTTTTAAAGCAGCAGCTACTACTGTTACAGAATCATTCTCTTCTAACATTTCTTCTGCAATACGCTTGTAGTATGATAAGTTATCATTTTCAATTGTGCTTTGAAGTTTTTCAGCGATTAAACGTTGTTGACCTTCTAACGCCTCGTCAAGTGTCGGTGCGTCCATACGATCAACCTTACGTTTTGTTGTACGCTCGATATTTTTTAATTGTCCTGATTCACGTGGTGTTACAAATAACATTGCAATACCTTTTTTACCAGCACGGCCAGTACGACCGATACGGTGAACGTATGATTCTGGATCTTGTGGGATATCGAAGTTGTATACGTGTGTTACGCCTGAAATATCAAGACCACGTGCAGCAACGTCTGTTGCAACAAGAACTTCAATAGTACCTTCTTTAAATTTACGTAATACAGACATACGCTTCGCTTGTGTTAAGTCACCGTGAATACCTTCTGCTGCATAACCACGTAAGTTTAATGCTTCTGATAATTCATCAACACGACGCTTTGTACGACCGAATATGATTGCAAGCTCTGGAGATTGAATATCTAGTAAGCGTGTTAACACGTCAAACTTTTTCTTTTCTTGCACTTCTAAATAGAACTGCTGAATGTTTGGCATTGTTACTTCTTTTGCTTTTACTTTAATGTGTTGAGGCTCAGTCATGAAACGCTCAGCAATACGACGGATTGGATCTGGCATTGTCGCTGAGAATAATAATGTTTGATGTGTTTCTGGCACATCTGTTAAAATCGCTTCAATATCTTCAATGAAGCCCATGTTTAACATTTCATCCGCTTCGTCAAGAACAACAGTCTCTACGTTTTGTAAGCGAAGTGTTTTACGGTTGATATGATCTAAAATACGACCCGGCGTACCTACAATAATGTGTGGGTGTTTTTTTAGAGCACGAATTTGGCGGTTAATATCTTGACCACCATAAATTGGTAGAATACGAACACGTTTATGTTTACCAATTTTGTATAGCTCTTCTCCAACTTGAATTGCTAATTCACGCGTTGGCGCGATAACAATACCTTGAACTGCTTCTTTATTTGTATCCACTTTATCTAATAGTGGTAATCCGAATGCTGCTGTTTTCCCTGTACCTGTTTGCGCTTGCCCAATAATATCCTTACCTTGCAATGCATGTGGAATTGTTTCAGCTTGAATCGGCGTAGCCTCTTCAAAGCCCATACTTTCAACAGATTGTAGTAAAGACTCACTTAATCCTAGTTCTCGAAATGTTGTCAATGTTACTTCTCCTTTTCTATCCTATACTTATCATTTAAAAAAAGGCGTTTTCCGAACTTGCGGAAAAGCCATTTTCCTGAATACTTACGTATATAACCGGGCGTATATTCTTCACGAAAATACTTCTAAACGTTATTACACTTTATCAATTATAAGTTTTGTAGGTGTAAAAAGCAAACCCCAACTGTTACCTTATTTCATATTCAGAGCTTTTTTCTTTACTTTTATTTTTTTATCGTTTACTGTAAGCGCTTATTATAAGTTTCCACTATTTTCGTGGCTATCATCCCTATTTATATACACCAATTATTTCAACATCGTAATTACTTCTTCTAATTTCATGCCGCGAGATGCTTTTACTAATACAACATCTTTCGTACCGACTACTGCTTGCAACTCTTTTATTAACTCTTCTTTACTATCATACGCTTTTACACGGTCTTTAGGGAAATTAATTTTTGCACCTTCAGCAATTTGAGCCCCTAATTTACCATATGTGAATACATATGAAATTTTTGCTGGATCAATTAATTTACCTACTTCATAATGAAATTGCACTTCTTGATTTCCAAGTTCTAACATATCACCAAGCACAACAATTTTTTTAGCAAATCCATCTAAACCATTCATTAGGTGGAACGCAGCTTCCATAGCTGTTGGACTAGCATTATAAGCATCATTGATAATTGTTAAACCACTATCTGTTTTTACAATTTCCATACGCATACCTGTCATTTGAAGTGTTACTAAACCTTGTTTCATTTCTTCCCACGTTACACCAAAATGTTTTGCAATTGCCATTGAAGCAAGCGTATTATATACATTATGCTTTCCTAGTACTGGCAAATAGAATGACAAAGTTTCATCCCTGTTCATCTTAAAGTGTGTCCCAGTAGCCTGCAATGTTACAGTAGTTGGATAGTAATCATTTGCTCTCGCATCACCAAATGTAACTGTTTCAGCTGCTAAATTCATTTCTGGAACACGATTCGTTAATAGCGGCTCATCTCCATTATATACGAACACGCCACCCTTTTGTAAACCTGTAACAATTTCTAACTTCGCTTCAGCAATCGCCTCACGAGAGCCTAAATCCATTAAGTGCGCCTCACCAATGTTCGTAATAATAGCTGCATTAGGACGAGCTAACTTAGATAGAAATTCAATTTCTCCTCGGCTTGACATGCCCATTTCTAATACAGCTACTTCTGTATTTTCCTCTAAATTTAAAATAGTAAGAGGTAAACCGATGTGGTTGTTGAAATTACCTTCTGTTTTTTGAACTTTAAATTTAGTCGCAAGAATACTTGTTACAATATCTTTCGTAGATGTTTTACCATTACTACCCGTTACGCCAATAACTTTTACATCCAATTGATCACGATAGTTTTTCGCTAACATTTGCAATGCTGCTAGTGTATCTTCTACAAAAATAACCGGAAGATTTTCAGGTGGGTTTTCTACATCTTTCATCCATAATGTAGCAATCGCCCCATTTTCAACAGCTTTGTCTACAAAAGCATGTCCATCGAAACGTTCACCTTGAATTGGAACATATAAATTTCCATTTTCAATTTTCCTCGTATCAATAGACACTCCTTGTATAGTAATTCCCTCATACTGCTCTGCTAATCCAGTACCATTTATCATCTGCTCTACTTGTTTTAACGTTCGATTTATCATGAAAACACTCCTTACATAGAGGAAGCACTATTCCTTCGAATAGTGCTTCCTCCTTTTTTGTTAGATTGTATATTTAATTTTTTGTTTTTCTTCGTGACGCTCAATCGCTAAGCGAATTAGCTCTTCAATTAATTCCGGATACGGTAACCCTGTATGTTGCCATAATAGAGGGAACATACTAAACGGCGTGAATCCTGGCATTGTGTTTACTTCGTTAATATATACTTCTCCATCTTTCGTTAAGAAGAAATCAGCTCGTGTTAAGCCCGAACCATCTAATGATTGGAATGCGATAATTGCATCTCGCTTAATTACATTAGACTCTTCTTCTGTCATTTCAGCTGGAATAATTAACGCTGTATCACCATCGATGTATTTCGATTTGTAATCATAAAAATCTTTTTTCGGTACAATTTCACCTACAACTGAACATTTCGGCTCATCATTACCTAATACACCAACTTCTACTTCACGACCTACAATATTTTCTTCTACAATAATTTTACGGTCAAATTGGAATGCCTCTTCGAATGCATTCTCAAGCTCTTCACGATCGTTACACTTATTAATACCAACACTTGAACCAAGGTTTGCTGGTTTTACGAAGCAAGGATATCCTAATACTTCTTCTACTTTTTCATACGCTGTTTCACGATCTTTTTCCCATGCGCTACGAATGAAAGATGCATATTTCGCTTGTTTCAATCCAGCTTCTGCAAAGATATTTTTCATAACAACTTTATCCATACCAGCAGATGATGCTAATACACCGTTACCTACATATGGAATGTTTAGTAATTCTAATAACCCTTGTACTGTTCCATCTTCGCCATTCGGTCCATGTAATAATGGGAAAATAACATCAATTGCATCTTCTTGTTTAGAAGTTGCCGTTGGGATAATTTCTGTACTTAATGATACAGGAGAAATTGTATTCTCTTCCCCACTCATTTGTAATGCCTCAACATTTGTTACTTCGCCTTCAATACGCTCTCCACGCATCCATTGGCCTTGTTCTGTAATATAAATTGGATGAATCTCGAATTTATCTTGATTTAATGCTTTAATAGCAGCAAGAGCCGTTTGTAACGAAACTTGATGCTCAGCTGATTTTCCACCGTATAATAAACCTAATTTAATTTTTGTCACTGAAATCACCCTAACCAATTGTTTTCATTTTTCTATTTTAGCACTTTTTATAAAAATAGGTAGTTCCTATTTGAAATAAAATGTAACTTCCACAAATAATTAAAAGACACCACTTATTGGTTTTCTACACTTTTTCTCTTTAATTTCTACACACCTAAACAAAATTAAACTTTAGAGCAAAATTGCTATCTAATCTAGTTATGTACCTAAAATATGTAGAAATCCACTTTGTGTGTATGTCATCTATATTACCCTACCATTTGTGGAGGGTGAAAAAACATTGATTAAAGTTTTATTTTATTAAGAAGACTGTTTTGTAGGCGTATCTTTTCGCCTCTGCTCAACAAGACGATCTAAAGAAACATATACAAAGCCTGCAACTACACACCCTACACTTAAAATTGTAAATAAGTAGTGACCAAGCAAACGATCCAATAAAAAACCACCAAGAAGTGGACCGAATGCACTTCCTGTAATCCACTGCAAACTCGCCGCCCCCATATAGGTTCCTCTCAAATGCTCAGGGGCCAAATTCGCTACAAACGTCATCTGTACAGGCGACATAATCATCTCGCCTAACGTATATATGGCATAAACAAACATTAACGTCATTAAAATAATTGTAGCATTTGTATCATATTCTCCAAACCACTTCGGTAACCATCCTATAAAAAACAAACCAATTCCGAACAAACACGCACCGTATAACATCGTCTTTCCAACAGGTTTATCTGTCGCCCATTTTGAAATTTGAAATTGGAATAAAACAACTAATAGACCATTTAATGCCATTAAATATGGGTATGGATTGTTGACTCCAAAAATATCCTTCATTTCGTTATCAAAGTGAAGCGGTAACATGCCTTCTGTTTGAGAAAACCCCATAGAAATAATGATCCCCGCTAACAAATAAATCATTAACGCCTTATCTCTCATTAAAATTTTCCAAACTGCTCCGGATTCCTGCTCTTTACTTTTTTCCGTCATATCCGTAATTTTTGGCATTGTTTCTTTAATAAGTACTAACACTAGTAGCGCATAAAACAACATAGCGGATGAAGCAATAATAAACACGAGGTTCTTTGATAAAACAACTACTGATGCTCCCATTATCGGTCCAATTGCAGCACCAATATTGTGTCCCATTCGCAATAAACCATATGCTTCTGTTCTTTTTTCTGGCGCCGTCACATCTGCAACCATCGCTGATGCTGCTGGATGAAATAAAGAATTACTTAACCCTAAAAAAATAGATAAAATAGCGTATGGAATAAATCCTTCGATAAATAAAAAACCGAGCATTAATAACGCATTACTCGCCATTGAAAATATCATAATTGGCTTTCTTCCATATATATCAGCTATTCTTCCGCCTATAAGCGAGCCAAAGCTTGCAGCTATTGGAGAAAGCGCCATAATGATTCCAACTTGTAATAAAGAATCTACCTTATCTTTTAAATATAGTGCAAAAAAAGGCATTAACATCATCATCGCAATTCCGTTCAATGTCTCACCGATAAATCGAATCCATACGTTACGATCCATCTCTCTTAACTCACGCCATGTATTTTTCATAAATTCCCCCCTTAGTTCCCCAACAATTATATTATATATAATTAGAAAAATGTAAATTTTCAAACACGAAATCTAGCCATAACAATCCCTGTCGAAATAAGTAGAAATTCTTCTGAATATGCACGATCTTTATCACTCTTTCTATATATCTTTCTATAACTTTTTTCGGTATTATTATACATGTCGATTCCATAAAAGAGGCATGCTCCCGTAGTGAGCATGCCTCTTTTTACTTATTTCGCAGTATATGAACCCTCTTCAATCCAGCTATACATATATTTTTCATCTTCCGTCTCATGTGCTTGTTTTACAATACGAAGCGGACGGAATGTATCTATCATAACAGCCAGTTCAAGTGTCTCTTTCTTCCCTATACTCGCTTCTGTTTTCCCTGGATGTGGCCCATGCGGGATCCCGCTTGGATGAAGCGTAATAGAACCTTCTTCTACACCTTTTCGGCTCATAAAATTACCTTCTACATAGTACAGTACCTCATCACTATTCACATTACTATGATAATATGGTGCCGGAATAGATTCTGGATGATAATCGTATAAACGCGGTACGAAAGAGCAAATGACGAAATTATGCCCTTCGAATGTTTGATGTACTGGTGGTGGCTGATGAATACGACCTGTAATTGGTTCAAAATCCTCCACATTAAAGACCCACGGATATAAATACCCATCCCATCCAACAACATCTAACGGATGGTGCCCTAACACATGCTTGTGCATATAACCTCTCGACTTTGTCATTACGACAAACTCACCTTTTTCATCATATGTCTCCAATTTCTCCGGTCCACGCATATCTCTTTCACAAAACGGACTATGTTCTAACAATTGCCCATATTCATTGCGATAGCGACTTGGTGTTGTAATTTGGCTATTTGCCTCTACAACAAGAAACTTAGTCTCTCCCTCATCTGGAATAACACGATAAATCGTTCCAATTGGAATTGTTACATAATCACCTTTTCTATAGTGAATCGTTCCAAACATCGTTTCAATTTTTCCTGTTCCATAATGAACAAATAACATTTCATCGCCATCACCATTACGGTAAAAATAATCCATTTTTTCTGTTGGACTCACTACTCCAATTAATAAATCCTCATTCCCAAGCATAAAGTTTCTTCCGCTTACTGCATCACCAGTTTTTTTATTTTCTTTCGTACGGAAGTGGCGATGAGCAAGAGTAACATCCTCTTCATACTGTAACTGACAAGAATGCGATAATGCCGCATGCCCTACTTCTGTTGGCATATAATGATGATACAAAATAGACTGGGTACCAGAGAAACCTTTTGTCCCCATTACCTGCTCACGATAAAGCGATCCATCTTTTTTACGAAATTGTACATGTCGTTTATGAGGTAGCTCCCCCATGTGACGATAAAACATGCCCATCACCTGCTTCCATTTCTTTTTTGACCGTATTACGTAACGTACCTAAACCCGTAATCGACAGCTCTACAACATCTCCATCTTGCAGCCACTCTTCCGTACCAAGCTCCAAAATACAGCCCGTTCCCACTGTACCAGACCCGATAACATCCCCTGGATATAACGTAACATCTTCCGAAGCACGTTCAATCATTTCAGAGAATGCATAATAAATATCTTGGAAATTCCCTTTTGATAACAGTTGCCCATTTACATGAGCAGTCATCTCTAAATCATAACGATCACCATTACGATAAACGTCTAATTCCTCTTTCGTAACGAGATACGCTCCTAATGAAGTTGCAAAATCTTTTCCTTTCGCTGGACCGAGTCCCACTTTCATTTCTGTTGCTTGTAAGTCCCTTGCACTCCAGTCGTTCATAATGCAGTAACCAAAAATATATTCCTCTGCTCGTTCACGAGAAATGTTTCGTCCTTCTTTCCCAATTACGCAAGCAATCTCTAACTCATAATCAAGCTTTTTAGACTTCTTCGGACCAATAACAAAATCATCTGGCCCAATAACAGCACGGTGGTTAGTAAAATAAAAAACCGGGATATCATACCATTCAGGTACAACATCTAGCCCTCTTCTCCCGCGGGCTGTTTTTACATGCTGTTCAAATGCATAAAAATCTCGAATGCTACTCGGATTAGGAATTGCCGCTGCTAATTGAACTTCCTCTAAGGAATATATACCCTTTTCAGGATTCTTAATATTACGCAATACTTCTACATACTCATCTGCTTTCTCTAAAAAGGCGAACATAGAAGAAGGTAATTGTCCATCACTCGCAAGATTCATATCGATTACTTTGTCACCTTCAAGCCATCCAGCTCGCATTTCTTTCGATGGGAGACGAAATGTAACAAATTTCATCGTGATTCCTCCCTATGAAAATGAAATTTCCACCAACAAAGGAACTCTTGCTGGTGGATACAAATTTTATAAATTTCCGCGACGCTCTTGTTCTCTTTCAATTGATTCGAACAACGCTTTAAAGTTCCCTTCGCCAAATCCACGAGAACCTTTACGTTGGATGATTTCGATAAATAGAGTTGGACGATCTACAATTGGTTTCGTAAAGATTTGTAATAAATAACCTTCTTCGTCACGGTCTACTAGAATCTTCAATTCTTTTAATCTATCAATTTCTTCATCAATTTTCCCCACTCGTGCAGTTAACTCATCGTAATACGTATCTGGCGTATCTAAAAACTCCACGCCATTCGCACGAAGCACTTCAATTGTTTTTACAATGTCACTTGTTAATAAAGCAAGATGCTGTACACCCGCTCCGTTATAGAACTCTAAATATTCTTGAATTTGTGACTTTCTTTTTCCGTCTGCTGGTTCATTAATTGGAAACTTAATACGGCTTCCATTCGTCATAACTTTTGACATTAATGCCGAATACTCTGTGCTAATATCGTCATCATCAAAGTGAATCATTTGTTTAAATCCCATGACGTTCTCATAATAACTAACCCATTCTTCCATTTTCTCAACGTTACCAACGACATGGTCTACAGCAATTAAACCGGATTCTTCAAATGGAATATTGAACTCTACCTTTTGAAATCCTGGCATGAATGTTCCTTTATAATTTTTACGCTCTACAAGCGTATGAATTGTATCACCATACGTACCAATAACCGCTTTCTTCAAGGTACCCTCCTCATCTGTTAACTCTTCAGGAGGAGCAATCGCAACAGCGCCACGTTTTACAGCTTCAGAGTATGCTTTATCAACATCATCAACAAGTAAAGCCACATCCTTCACTCCATCACCATGAGTCTTTACAAACTCTGCAATACGACTATCGCTACTTAAAGCTCCAGACACAACAAAACGCATATTTTTTTGCACAAGAACATAAGATACCTTTTCACGGTTTCCTGTTTCTAATCCAGAATAAGCTACAATTTTGAATCCAAACGCTCTCGCAAGATAATAACTTGATTGCTTTGCATTCCCTACGTAAAATTCCAAATGATCTACATCACGTACCGGAAAAAAGTCCTCCATTTGTGCAGCTAGCGTATCCATAGATTTTTGTTTCATAATATCTTCATCCCCCTGTAAATAGATTAAATGGTCCATACTTAAAACCAACCGAAAACGCTTCCAACATCAATTAATAGAAATTAGTTAGCAAGCTAACAATTTCCGACCTTTAAAATTTTCTATCTTTTCTGTCAAATTCCTCTTTTTTTCTTACATATAAAATTCGACTTTTTTCTCTTTAAAGTAAGGGGAAAATATTAATGCTTGAAGGTATATATGAGAGGAAAACAAAAAAGACTCCAACATATTAACTACTTACTAATACGTTAGAGTCTTTATTTTTTTTGAATGATTGTATTTATATTTTTCATACTAATATATTTGCAAGGAATAGAATAAATGATGTTAATATTACCGCTCCGCCTAATGATCCTAATAAATCTGTTTTTGTTACTTGTAACACTTGTTCACTGTTCATATTCCTCATTCTCCTTTCATTTTGTACAATTTAAAACTTTTATTATACTAATACGCTTGATAGAAATACGATTAATGCTGTTAATACTACYGCWCCGCTTGCTGATCCTAAGAAGTCACCTTTTGTTACGTTTAATACTTGCTCGTTGTTCATAATTTTCATTCTCCCTTCTCTTATTTTTRTTACAAAACTTCTATTATACTAATACGCTTGATAGAAATACGATTAATGCTGTTAATACTACYGCWCCGCTTGCTGATCCTAAGAAGTCACCTTTTGTTACGTTTAATACTTGCTCGTTGTTCATATCATTCATTCTCCTTTTTTGTAAGTTATCTATATGTAATTTATAAGAAATGTTTAGTTCATAGTTTTCATGTTAACGTTACATTGAAATTAATTACGTAACGTTTGTAACATTAATGTAACATAACTATTATTACGTTGCAATATAATTACGTAAATTTTATTACACTTTTTTTACGTTTTTTAAATAAACACTCAAAAACCTTGTTTTAATGCGTTTTCTACTACAATTACATTTGTAACACTAGTGTAACATTAAGGTCATAAAGCGAAATATAATATTATTCATCTCTATTTTGTTAAAAACCAAAGTGAAACTTTAATCAACGAGAGTTCCATTCCCTACTAATTATTCCCCCTCACCAATCGCACTTTTACTAAAAATTAATGCGGGATAAAATACTATCTTTCCAAGATAAGTTTATATGTTTCCTCTATATAACTATGTATAATGGAAACAAAGAGGTGGTCATTTTGAAATTAATCGCACTAGATATGGATGGTACACTACTATCATCTAATCTTGAAATCTCCAAAGAGAACTTACAAGCTATCCAAACCGCAAAAGAGGCTGGTCATATTGTAATGATTTGTTCTGGCCGCGCGAAAGAGGATGCTTTGAAATTATTGGAAGAATATAAACTATCTCTTCCAGTTGGAGCAAGCAATGGGGCAATTGTTTATGTGGACGGAAAAGTAATTAACTCGCGTTGTTTACAAAATGATAAAGTATACAAGCTTGCAAAATTACTAGAATCTGAAGGTTTTCCATATAAGTTGTACACAAATAAAGGGGTTTACTCTCCTTATACATGGCAAGATCAAGTTATGCAGGCATTCGAAGAAAACAAGCATACACTAGATGTTACACTTGAGGAACTTGAAAGAATTACAGAAAAACAAAAGAAATCAAACTTAATTACTGATTTCCAAAAAATCGAAGATGTCGTAAATAATCCAGAATTAGAAATATCTAAATTCTTTATTTTGACATTTAATGCTGCTCATCGTTCGCAGCTATTGCAAACTTTACAAGAAGATACGGATATTTCAGTTACCGCATCAGCTCCTACTAATGTAGAAATTATGGATAAGCATGGTCATAAAGGGAACGGCCTACAAGAAATAGCAGCTTATTTCAATATACCAATTGAAGATACTGTTGCAATCGGCGATAACTTTAATGATGTGCCAATGTTACAAGTAGCCGGCTTATCAGTTGCAATGGGAAATGCTGAAGAAGACGTAAAAAAATTATGTGACGTTGTTACATTAACAAATAATGAAAACGGTGTTGCTCATGCAATTGAGCAATTTGTATTGAAACAAACTTCATCTAGTAAATAAAGTGAAACTTTAATCAGAGGTGGGGTTCCTCTGATTATTAGTTGAACCAATCGGGCTTTTACGGGCAGTTAATCTCCCACCTAACTTCCCCGCATGTGTCGAATTTTCAGGTGGGAGTCTTACTGCCCGTTAATGCGGGGTAAAAAAAGGACTCTTTCAAAAAGTGAAAGAGTCCTTTTTTTACACATGGTGACAAGCAACAAAATGATCTTCGCCCACATTACGGAATTCTGGTACATTCGTTTTACAAATATCTGTAGCAAAGGGGCAGCGCGTATGAAAACGGCAACCTGACGGCGGATTTGCCGGACTTGGAATATCCCCTTCTAAAATAATCCGTTCTCGCTTAACCGTTGGATCAGGTATTGGGACTGCTGATAATAATGCTTTTGTATATGGATGAAGTGGATTCGCAAATAGCTCATCACGTGGTGCTGTTTCCACAATAGTTCCTAAATACATAATTCCAATTTTCGTACATAAGTGCTCCACAACACTTAAATCATGTGAAATGAATAAATAGGACAATCCCTTTTTCTCCTGTAATTCACTAAATAAATTAATGATTTGCGCTTGAATAGATACATCTAATGCCGCAACAGGCTCATCAGCCACAATAAATTCTGGATCTAATACCATTGCCCTTGCAATAACGATACGCTGACGTTGTCCACCGGAAAACTCATGAGGGTACCGGTCAATGTGATACGGCGCTAAACCACATAACTCCAATACTTCTATCACCTTTTCACGGACATTTTCTTTCGTCGCTAGTCCGTGAGCCAACATTGGCTCACCAAGCGCTTCTCCAATTCTCATTCTTGGATTTAATGAGCTAAATGGATCTTGAAAGACGAGCTGCATATTAGGACGATGCTTTCTCAGCTCCTCATTTGATAAAGCATGAACATCTTGACCTTTAAACTTCACTTCACCTTCTGTTTTTTGAACGAGACGGAGAATTGTTTTCCCTATCGTCGTTTTCCCACTTCCAGACTCTCCTACAAGGCCAAACACTTCTCCTTTATCAATTGTAAAGCTTACCCCATCTACCGCTTTCACATGTCCAATCGTTCTACTAAATACGCCGCCCTTAATCGGAAAATACGTTTTTAAGTTCTTCACTTCTAATAATGGTTCACTCATTGCCCAGCACGCTCCTCATATAACCAACAAGCTACTTTATGATCCTCGTCATGCACATTAAGATTTGGCGCTTCATTTTTGCATATTTCCATGCAATGTTCACAGCGGCCACTAAAGTAGCAAAACTCATCTAAGCCAACTAAATTTGGAACTTGCCCTGGAATAGAATAAAGTTTATCTGTTCGTTTCCCCATTACTGGTTTTGATTTTAGCAGCCCTTGCGTATATGGATGTTTCGGATTTTGAAATATCTCTAGTACCGGTGCCTCTTCAATAACTTTCCCGCCATACATAACGACAACATAATCGGCCATTTCTGCTACAACACCTAGATCATGTGTAATTAATAAAATCGATGTTTTAAATTCCTCTTTTACTTGCCTTAGTAAATCTAATATTTGCGCTTGAATCGTAACGTCCAGAGCTGTTGTCGGTTCATCTGCAATTAATAACTTTGGATTACAACTAAGTGCAATAGCAATCATAATACGTTGTAACATGCCACCGCTTAATTCGTGCGGATAAGAATGGACAATTTCATCAGCACGAGCAATACCAACTTTACGAATTAATTCAATTGCTTTTTTGTATGCTTCGTTTTTGCTAAGTAGCTCATGCTCTCTTAACGTCTCAACAATTTGCTCTCCAACAGTAAAGACCGGATTAAGCGATGTCATCGGTTCCTGGAAAATCATCGCGATATCATTTCCTCTTAAACTACGAAGTTCTTTCTCTTTCATTCCTAAAAGACTTTTTCCTTCATAAAGAATATCACCACCAACGATGCCGCCAGATTCAGCAATAAGTCCCATAATAGATAAAGCCGTTACACTTTTCCCGCAACCTGATTCGCCTACTACACAAACTGTTTCACCTTCTCGAACTGAAAAGCTAACATGATTGACAGCCTTTACTGTACCTTCTTCCGTCTGAAAGTGTGTTTGTAAATCCTTTAGCTCTACTACTGCTCTACTCATGCTTTCTCACCTACCGCTTCATCTTTGGATCTAATGCATCACGAAGTGCATCGCCAAGTATATTAATTGATACAACTGTTATGAAGATTGCAAAACCAGGCGGGATCCATAACCACGGACGCTTTTGGAAATCGATTAATGAGTTTGCTGCGCTAATCATATTTCCCCACGATGGTGTAGGCGGGACAACACCAAGACCTAGGTAGCTTAGTGCAGACTCACTTAAAATAGATCCTGCCACACCTAACGTCGCTACAACAATTAATATTGGAAAAACGTTTGGAATTAAATGATGGAGAATTTTACGAGAATCTTTTAATCCCAAGACGTCCGCTGCCTGCATAAATGCTTGCTCCCGCAGCGTTAAAATTTGACCTCGTACGAGGCGTGCAAGTCCTGGCCATCCTACTAAACTTAAAATAATCATTACGACATATAACCGATATTCTGATGGTAGTTTCCATTCTGATAAAATTGCCCCCATTATAATAAGCAGCGGTAATCCTGGAATGGACATTAACACATCTGCAATACGCATAATTAGATGGTCTACAATGCCACGATAAAAACCAGCAATGGCTCCTAACAGAGCACCGAGTATAACAGATAGTAACATCGATGCTAAACCGATTGTTAATGAAATACGTCCTGCTTGCATAAGCCTAGTTAAAATGTCCCGTCCTAATTGGTCTGTTCCGAGCCAATGTGAAAGGTTAGGTGGTTTATTGATTTGCGTTACTTGTACTGTCCCCGAAGCATATGGTGAAAAGATTGGACCAATGAAACTAAATAAAAACATAAATACTAAAATGTATAAACCAAACAATGCCAACTTATTTTGCTTTATTTTTTTATAGGCTTGACGCCATGGTGATGATTCGTTTCTTTTTTTCGGTTCTTTCTTTTTCTTTATTGTTGTAATAGTCTCCATATCTTCCCCCCCTTACTTCAGTCGAATTCGTGGATCAACAAGCCCATATACAATATCTGCAAAAAAGTTCGCCATAATTGTTAAACAAGAAAGAAACATCGTAAATGCCATTAATACTGTATAATCACGAAAGTTCAATGCTTCTAATTGAATACTTCCAATCCCTGGCCAGTTAAAGATTTGTTCAATAATAATTGCGCCAGAAAATAAGCCTGGTAATTCAAACGCAAGTAAAGTAATCGCTGGTAAAATTGCATTTTTCAATGCATGCTTATAAATAACTTTTCTTTCTTTCAACCCTTTTGCACGTGCAGTACGAATATAGTCTTGTCTTACAACATCCAACATACCTGTTCTAAAATATCGTGTTAATGACCCTACACCGAGAAGCGTTAAAATAAATACAGGCAGAATCATATGACGTAATACTTCCAATATGTATGTGATACCTGTCGAATTACTTCCAATATCAATCATGCCGCCAATTGGTAATAAATTTAAATCAACTGCCAATAATTTAATTAAGAACAATCCTATAAAAAATGATGGGAATGACATTGCAGCAAAAACACCAATTGTTACAAGTCTATCAAACCATGAATGCTGTTTTGTTGCTGAAACAACACCAATTATAAGAGCAATAATCCAAGTGAAAAATAAAGCTGCAACTGCAACAATAAATGTATTCCAAATGAACTTATTAAGTAATGATGTTACTGGTTCTTGATATTGTAATGAGAAGCCAAAATCACCGTGCAGTGCGTTACCTAGCCAGTGAAAGTATCTTTCAATAATCGGCTTATTTAAACCATACAGTTCCCTTAATTCTTGAGCTCTCTCTGGTGTTAACTTTGGATTCGAATCAATATAATCACCTGGCAAGAGTGCAAATAAGAAAAAGATAATAATGGACGTACCAAACAATGTAGGAATCATTTGTAGAAACCTACGAATGATGTATGTTTTCACCTTTTGTCTCCCCAATCCTATTTACTTAAAAATAGAAGAACATTTTTTCAAAGCAGCGTTTATTCCTTGCTGTATGAAAAAATGTCTTCTATTATTTCAGTTAATCTTTATTTTTCAACTGATAGCACTGGTAAGTTAGAACTAATACCATCATATTTTTCTGGATTGATGCCTTGTATACGTGCATTGTGAGCGTAAAGTAGTTTACGATAGTTTAGTAAAATAACCGGTGGATCATCGCTTAACTCTTTATACAGTTCTTTATAAACTGCTTTACGTTTTTCAATATCTGTCGTCTCTATGCCTTTTACAATTAATTCATCAACTTTCGGATTACTATAACCTGTATCACTTTTTGGGTTAGTTGATAAGTAGTCACTTACCACTTCACTTGGATCACTAATTCCTGGTGTTGAAACCGCTGCTAAATCATAGTCACCTTTTCCCACTTTTGAAAGCATCGTATTAAAGTCCATTAGCTCTGGATTTATTTCAACACCGATTGCTTTGTAGCTTTCTTTTGCAATTGGAATAAAGATATCATTTGTTTTTCCTGTATTTGATGCGTAGTATGTTAATTTTAATTTTTGACCATCTTTTTCACGAACCCCGTCAGAACCTACTTTCCAACCAGCTTCATCCAATAATTTTTTAGCCTTTTCTACGTCGTATGGATATTTATTAATTCCTTCTTCCGTATATGCCCACGAAACTGGAGCAATTGGTACGTTAGCAACAGAACCATATCCTTGTAAAGCTGTATCAACATACTTCTTACGATCTAACCCATAAGTAAGTGCTTGGCGGACTTTCTTATCTTTCAAATATGGCTTCTTATTATTCACATAAATATAAGCGATATCACTAGAAGACTCGAGATTAATATTCGCAAAACCTAATCCTTTTAATTGTTCTATATTTTCAGGATTTGCTCTAAATCCACTATAATCCAGTTCACCTGTTTGGAATAATTGGAATCCAGTATCGCCTGATGTTATTTTGTAAATAAAGTTTTTGATTTTCGGTTTTCCTGCATAATAATGTTCATTGGCAACAAAGCGAACTTCTTGACCTGGAACATATTTCTCAAATTTATATGGTCCCGCAGCAATTGGTTGCCCATACAACGCTTTTAAATAGTCTAAACTTGTATTTTGTTTATATTCTTTTCCATAATAAGCTTTTGATAACACTGACCCACCTAAAGCAGTTAGTGCCTGAGAATTAACTTTTTCAGTTATAATTTTAATTGTTTGTGGATTAACAACTTGAACTCCTTCAATAGAAGTTGCTTTTCCTTCTTTATATTCTTTCCCACCTTTAATGGCATACTGAGCAATATCCACCCCACCTTCATATGCTTTATCATGGAGTAGTGTTAATGTGAATGCTACGTCATCCGCTGTTAAAGGTGAACCATCACTAAACTTTAAATCTTTACGTAAATGGAATGTATATGTTAACTGATCAGCAGAAATATCCCATTTTTCTGCAAGGTCTGGAGTAGGTTTACCTTGTTTGTCTGTTGTTACTAGTGATGCAAAAATAACAGACGTTACGTTTCCATCCCAACCATTCTCTTGGAAATATGGTAAGAAAACGCCTCCTGGCTTAGAAATAGCCGTGATAAAAGTATCCTTGCGCTGATTTGCTTTTTCTGGGCTTTTCTTCTTATCTGTAGCTGGAATTGTTTCAATCTTAGAGTCTTTTAAATCCTGTTTTTGCACTGGTTCTGTAGAAGCCGTATCCTCCTGTCCCCCACAAGCAGATAACACAAGCGAACTACTCAGTAATACCGAAAATACACCAGCCCATTTTTTTGTCTTTTTCTTCATTGTCCCCACCCTAACTTTTTTTTAATAATTACACCTTATGAACTGCTTGCCTAATGTATGCCTCCCACAGCAACATTTCATAGCTAATCGGAAAAGTCGGTTTTAAACGTAAAAAAAGATGTTTTTGAGGGGTAACGATCTTATTCCGACCTTTCCGGTAGACTTTATGGTTATTAGCTTATATCTTTCAGTATATTTTGTCAATTATTTCTATATAAATATTTTGAGAATTCTTTCGAAATTATTGATCAATCTTTAATTTAAATAAACTTAGCAAAAAATTCATTCTATTACCTAATAGTCCCGCATAGAATATTAACAAGTAACTACCAAGAAGGGGGCGAAAATATGGACAACCTATTCCAATATGTCCTGCACTATGTATTATTAACAATCATGATAGTCGGGGCGTTATTACTATTCCCTTTCTTCCCAAAGTTCGTCCTCTTTTTAGCTTTTTTTATTATGCTCGGGATCGCTATTATAATTTCAACAAGGGAAGATACCACACAAAAAGAAAGCAGAGTTCAGCGCGTAAAGCTGTAACTCTGCTTTCTTTTTTCAGTCATAACGTATTCTTGTTAAACCAATTACGAAAAATACTCCTGCAAATAAAATGAGTATACCAATATATACTCCTATATCTGCTAATGTACCTCCCCTTACAATTAACTCAGTAAAGCCACGCATCGCCCACGTTTGCGGAACAAAATTTGCCGCCGCTTGCATCCATGAAGGCTCAATTTCAATTGGCCAATAAAGACCACTAATCATACACGTTGAAATTACAACGATATTCCCTAGTGCGGACTGCTGTTCTGTTGTTTTCACGATACTTGCCAATAATAAAGCTAGACCAATAACCGCTAATAGCAATACTGAAACGAGTGTAATAACCCCTAATAAATTTCCCCACTGCACATCAAATAATGAATGCGTTAATATCATTAAAACACCAAATTGAATCCACCCTATTAAAAAGAAGGAAAGGATATATCCTGCTAGTATTTGAACTTTTGAAACTGGTGCCCCTAATAAACGAGACCAAACACCAAGTTGTCTAGCTTTCAAAATGGTTCCCGTCGCACTTAACATGACAATCATGACGAATAGAATTGAAAAACCTGCCGCTCGCCCTGTAACGTTATTTAACTTTTGATCATCGTGTAAAATCAATTCTTTTTGAATCGAAACAGGATCTATTTTTGTATAAATTGTTTCATACATCGTTTCCCACGAAGTGTTACTTTTCTTCTCAAAATCTCTTGCTGCACTAACTTCTATCTCCATCTTTTTTAATGCACTTGCTAATACTTGCTCTACAGAAGTTCCACCCGTAAAATCAGCACTGGCTTGAAATTGGATATTTTCTACTTTTCCATCTAGCATACTCTTTTGAAAATCTTTCGGAATGATGATTATACCAGATGATTTCTTATCTTCGATCCTCTGTGTCCCTTCCCTATACGTTACCTTTTCTATAGAAATTAAATCACTTTTCTTTATTTCCTCATAATACTTGCCAGATAATACAGAACCATCTTTATCTACTAAACTAACATTTACTTTCTCATTCCCACTTCCGCCTAAAAGTCCACCGAAAATGAGTGTAAAAATAATAGGCATTCCAAACATGAGTATATAACTTTGTGGCTTAATTAAAATTTGTTTTAATTCTAGCCAACAAAGCGCCCAAACTTTCTTCATCATTTCCCCTCCTATCTCGTACGTAAACGTAACGTTCCAATCATAACGGAGATAATTCCTGCACTACATAAACTTAAAATGACAGGGAATAGCACATCCCAAGATGTTCCCGACATAATATTTAAGAAGCTCGTAAGTGCCCATTTATTCGGAGCAATATTCGCAACTGTTTGAAGTGTATCGGGAAATACGTAAATCGGTAACATTGATCCTCCTAATATAGCTAGTATTTGAATACCGATTCCCCCCATTAAATCTGCCGTTTTTTCCTCACGAATAAAAGCGGCGATTAACATAGATAAACCAGAAACACAAATTGCATAAGAAATTCCCAACACTACTATTTGAGACACATCTGCGCCCCATTCCACATGAAACATAAAGTGTGTAGCAACTATAAATATTCCAAATTGTATACAGGCAAATAGTAATGTACCTAAAAACTTCCCGAATAAAATTGAAAATGAGCTCGTCGGTGTACTGAACAAACGCGCCAACGTTTCAGTTCGTTGCTCTGTTACAACTGACTTTGCACCTACTGTTATGTTATATAGTAAAAACATGACTAACATTGCTGCTGCATAATATTGCATCGCTGCAACTGTTTTTTTGCCTACCGTTCCTTTTTGGATGTTACCCACACTTGCAGTTGCTATCGTCTGTAGACTTCCACTTACCTCTTTTGCAACTTGTGCTACATCACTCTGCTGAGATTTTGCTAATTCTGTTACAACACTTTTAGTAGATACTGCGACTGTTTGAACACGTTCTGAAAAAGAGCGGATCATTGACTCAGCAATTTTTGCTTGTATATCTTTTGATGGGTCTATAAGCACCTTTGGTTCTTTTAATTTTCCATCTTGTACTTGTTCGCTCCATTTATTTGGGATGACAATTCCTACATCGATTTTCTTTCCCTTTAACATATCTTCAAGCTCTTCCTGAGAATTAACTACCTTTACTTTCACATCATCTTTTATTTCTTTAGATTGCAATACATCTTTTTGAAAGACATCTGCAAACTCATCCGTTCCCTCTTGATAATAGCCAATTACTGTTTTCGGTAGTCCACCACTCTCAAATACATTACTTAATGCTGAACCTAAAATGGCCGTTAATACAAGTGGCATAATTAACATCATCATAAATCCGCGCCGATCAATTAAACGGATTTTTAAATCTTTCCATGCAATAATGAAACTTCTCATCTCGTACTAACCCCCTTAATCACGAAGTGAACGTCCTGTTAATTGTAAAAAAAGTGCCTCTAAATTCGGTTCTTTTACTTCCAGTTTTAAAATTTGAGCTTTGTTTTCAACAATTTCTGAAACAACTATGCCAATTGCCTCGCCACCATTTAGTCCAATATCAATCGTGCTACTATCTTCGTCAAAAATAATCCGCTCAACAACAGGTAGTGCCTTCAACTTTTGTAGCAGTTCCGTACTGTAGCGATTTAATTGCAATTTCACCATAAACCCATCTGTTAGACGATTACATAGCTCTCTTTTCGTTCCTAGTGCAATTACCTTTCCATGATCAACGATGGCAATTCGCTCACATAAATACTCAACTTCTTCCATGTAATGACTCGTATAAATGACCGTCATACCTTTTTCATTTAACTTTTTAACAGTCTCTAAAATATGATTTCTCGATTGCGGATCAATCCCGACTGTCGGTTCATCCATAATTAATAACTCTGGTTCGTGCATAAGTGCTGCACCAATATTAATACGCCTTTTCATTCCACCTGAAAATGTTTCAATTTTATCTTTTCCCCGATCCTGTAAACCGACGTAAGCTAACACTTCCTCTGCCCGCTCTTTTGCAACTTTTCCATTTAAACCGTACATCTTTCCCCAGAAGATTAAATTTTCCTTTGCTGAAAGTGTCGGATACAGCGCAATGTCTTGCGGGACAATACCGATTTTCTTTTTCGCTTCTAATGGATACTCTTTTACAGATTTCCCACCAACTTTTATATCACCACTATCGTATGGAATTAACCCGCAAATCATTGATATCGTCGTTGATTTCCCCGCTCCGTTTGGTCCAAGCAACCCAAATGTTTCACCTTTTTTCACTTCAAAAGAAACATTCTTTACGATTTCCTTCTTGCCAAATGATTTCGTAATATGATCTATGACTAACATATTGATTCAGCCCCTTTGTATTCATCTACACTTTCATTGTAGAAAAATTTCTTTTCTTCTCCATCAGCCTTAAGATAGAAATACAAAATAAAAAAGCAGCAAATTCCGCTGCTTTTTCACACTTATATATGCCAAAAGTCATGTGTACATCGTGACGCCATACCTTACTGCGTATATCGCAGCTTGTGTTCGATCTCTCAGTTCTAGCTTACTAATCAAATTAGAAACATGATTCTTAACAGTTCCCTCGGTAATAAATAGCTTTTCGGCAATCTCTTTATTATTTAACCCCAGTCCAATTGCTCTTAAAACATCTACTTCTCGCTCAGTTAATTGTTTTAGTTGTTCTGGTGGGTTACACTCTACTGCCACTTTCGTCTTTTTTAATTCCTCTATAATTTGCGCTGTTATATCCTGAGGAAGCACAACCCCGCCACTATGCACAGTTAAAATTGCTTGCGCGATTGCATCTGTCTCCATATCCTTCAATAAATAACCACTCGCTCCTTGCTCCAATGCTTCAAAAATAAGCTCACTATCATTGAATGTCGTCAACATAAGAACCTTTATATGAGGGAACTGTTCTCTAACTAAACGTGTTCCTTCAACACCATTCATACGAGGCATCCGAATATCCATCAAAATAATTTCAGGATGTAGCTCTTTCACTTTTTGTATCACTTCGTCTCCATCCGTAGCCGTTCCCACTACTTCAAGTTCTGGACGTAAATTTAATAACATCGCTAAACCATCGCGAATGAGTGATTGATCATCAACAATCATAATGCGAATCATACCGTTCCCCCTATTACCCATGTTTTCTCCTGAAGCGGAAATTCAATCTGTAACTGGAAGCCTTTTTCTATCTCACTCTCAAATTGAATAGTTCCACCATGTTCCTCTACACGTTCTTTCATATTAAGTAAACCAAAGCCTGGACCTACCTCGTTGACTCCCACACCATTATCCGAAATACAGAGTTTAACTTGTTTCATTGAACAAGTTAAACTCACTTCACATAAACTCGCTTTCCCGTGACGTTTTGCATTTGTTAAAGACTCTTGCATAATACGAAGTAATGTAGGATGTAGCGACAATGGAATTGTAACAGGATCTCCTTGCAATCGAAAAGATGCTTGTACTTTCGTCATTTTAGAATATTCATTCAACATTCCACGCATATTTTCTACTATGTTTCCTAGTTTGCTTTCCTCTTTTAAAGCATGAACAGAAGCTCTTACTTCTTGAAGTGACTTTCTAGCCAGTTCATAACATGTATGTAAAACCGTTTCTGTCGTATCTGAGTTTTGCTTCCATAGCGCTTCCGCTAGTTGCAACTGCACAAGCAAAGCTGTCATATTATGACCCACGGTATCATGAATTTCTCGGGCAATATCATTTCGCTCCCGAACCGCCGTCAATTCCTCTACCTCTTTGGCATATAGCCTTAATTGTTCATGTGCTTCTTTTAAAGCTGTATGAGATAATGCTAATTCCTCATATTGCTCATCTACCATTTTCCGCGCAGCTGTAAGTTTTTTTATTAAGTTTCCAGCTAAAGCACTGAAAATGATAAACATAAAGTTAATTGCATTACTCTCCAATTCCAGACTCTCTGTATGTTGATACGTATGTAGTATATTTATAAACCAACAAAGAAAGAAAAAAGCGATAAAAAAATAAGTCATCCTTTTACGCCAATCATGAATAAATAATCCTACCGCATCAATTCCAAATATAATTAAATATAAACATGTCTCGGGAAATAAAAAACCTAATAACGCTGTGACAATACCATTTGTGAGCAAGGTATAAAAAACAAGTTTCCTACTCCCTTTTGCTTTTACAAGCAAGATATGATTCACAATATAAATAAAAAGTGCAATACCGACAAAAATTTGTAAATTTTCTGTTTCACGTGAAACATGATTTGCGTAAACTAAGCAAATCATGACGATTGTAGCAATCCGCGCATATCCTAACATAAAATTCTCCCCACGTTTTAGTGACCTAAAGTTCATTCTCTTATCACATTAACAAGAAAATTATACCGATTTTTCTACTTTCATTATACTAGAAAGAGCAAGCCCTCCCCAAAAATATGAGAAAACAACTTGCTCTTTTTCATTCTATTTTCTTTACTCCACAATATTCTCTAACTCATTATATAACTCCGCTCGCAAAAACTCGTTTTTCGTTTTTTCTTCATACAATTGTTCAAGCATTTCAACATCAACTACATGTTCCATTTTACATTCAAGTGCATATATATCTTCTTCTATATGCATTAACTCGTTTTCAACTTCCTCTAAATTCCTAGACTCCTTCTTTTTTATAGGCATTACTTTTAACACTTTATTCCCTTGCTGTTGCTGCTTCTGTTTTGCTACTTGTTTCTCAATTCTTTCTTCCCACTTTTGACGAGCCCATGCATAGTTCCCTGCAAACTCAAATAATTTGTGCTCATCAATCCAATATGTTTTTTCAAATAACTTATTTAAGAAATAACGATCATGTGAAACAGCTAAAATAGTCCCATTATATTGTTCAAGGGCCTCCTCTAAAACTTCCCTTGATTCAATATCAAGATGATTCGTCGGTTCATCTAAAATAAGAAAATTAACATCTTGATACATAAGTTGCGCGAGTCTTAACCTCATTTTTTCTCCGCCGCTAAGTTGCGTTACTTTCTTAAAAACAGCTGGACCATAAAATAAAAATCGCGCTAATATATGTCTTGCTTCTCCCTCTGTTACAGCCACGCAATCTCTGAAAGCTTCCAATACATTGTTCTTCATATTCCCGTGCGCATGTTGCGATAAATAACCGATTTTCACACTACTACCAATTCGAATTTCTCCAGCATCTTGCTGCATTTCTTTTAGTAATAGTTTTAATAGCGTAGTTTTTCCTGTACCATTACGTCCAACGATAGCTGCGCGCTCCTGAAAACGAAGATGCAAATTTACTTTCTCAAATAAAGATCGTTCAGCAAATCCTTTACTCACTTCTTTCATTACAACAACATCTTTCCCGCTTCTCTCTTGCCCTTCAAACTGAAGTCCCATCTGTTTTCTATCCAAAATGGGTCTCTTTAGTTTCTCTATACGCTCTAATGCACGTTCCATATTTCTCGCTCTCTTATGCAATCCTTCATTCGGCGGATTCGCTTGATTTGCCCATTCACGTAGACGCTTAATTGCTTCTTTCATTTTCTTTATTTTCTTTTGCTGTTCTTGATACGCTTGAAATTCTTGAAGTAGCCTTTCTTCCTTTTCCTCAACAAACTGTGAATAGTTCGTATGATATACGTGAATTTCTCCATCTTCTAAATCAAAAATTTTCGTTACAACTTCATCAAGGAAATAGCGATCGTGCGAAATGACCATAACTGTTCCTGTATATTCTTTTAGAAATTGCTCTAACCACTCGACTGCAAATAAGTCCAAATGATTTGTTGGTTCATCTAACAAAAGTAGATCTGGTTTCTGCAATAGCATATACGCAAGGCTTACTTTTGTTTGTTCTCCACCACTTATCTCCATAAATGACCTTCGAAATAGTTCCGTCACCTGTAGACCATTTGCTACCTTCATAATATTCGCTTCTATTTCATAACCACCGAGAAACGCGTACCTTTCTTGAATTACTCCGTATCTCTCCATCAATTTTTGTAAAGCAGATGATTCCTGTTCTTCTGCCATATTTTTTTCTAAAGCATGCATTTCTATCTCCAACTCTTTTTCCTTTTTAAAAGCGGAGCTTAATACATCATATACATTCATTTCATTATTGAATTTTGGAATTTGTGCTACATGACCGATGCATGTACCTTTCTTCATATGAATGGCTCCTGCATCCAAACTCTCCATTCCTGTTAGAAGCTGAAAGATAGTTGTCTTCCCACTACCGTTACGACCAACTAATCCAATACGTTCTCCATTCTTTATTTCAAGCGATATATTTTCAAATATGATGTTTCCACCAAAAGATTTCTTTACATTATTTACACTACAAATTGTCATTTTCCGTACTCCTTTCAATATAAAAAACCATGAGAAAGAAACATTCCCCATGGTTTTTGTCATAGAAAAAGGAAGCCAAATAGCTCCCTTTTCACACGTTTATCAAAAATGGGTGAAGAGACTTCTATCGTTCAATAGCTACTATGCAATTGTTAAAAAAGGGCATACGTATCCCGTTAACAACTACATCATGAAAAATCGCACGACAAATATAGATATAATCTAAAAATTTTGCGCGCGTAGCTAAAGAACATTTCATCTCATTCACTCCTTTCGTACGGAATTTAATACTTACTTCTTTATTATACTTCCCCGATTTATGTTTGAATAGTCATTTTTCTGAAAATAATGAAGATAGACTAAACATTTCAATAAGTGACATCAAATCTTACAAAACTGTTATGTTCACGTAATGGAAAGCGATAGTACGAAAAGATGCCTCCCTATACAATAAAGATATAAACAAGAGAGACAAAAACAAGGAGGAAACAATCATGATGAAAGAACTCGTAAAAGCAATCTTTGAGGTATTAGTGAACGGACAAGCAGTTGTAAAAGAACTAAACGAACTATAAAAAGGAGTGAAGGAATATGATGAACATGGTAAAAATGATCTTACATGCTTTAGTTGATGCGAAAGCAGTTAGCCAAGAATTAAACCAACAATAAAAAGGGGTATATGAATATGAAGAAAGCCATTATTGTAATCGCAAGTACAGCAATTGCCTTATACACAATAAAAAATAGAAAAAAGAAACAAAATGAAAATGCTCTATATTATCCATACACACTATTAAAGAAAAAATAAAAGACAAGGTACCCTATTGCAATGAGGATATCTTGTCTTTTATTTTTCCCTATTCCCTTTAAAGGATTTCCTTCTCTTTTTCCCGAATATATTAAGCGGGATTTTTACATATATTTTAAAGGGGCATATACAAATGGATACACAACAACTATATTTTTTAAACGATATCGGTAAACAAAAACCAGAAAGCATTCGGAACAGAAGCGCTGCATGTCCTTTTTGTGACAGAGAAAATTTAACGGATATTTTAGCAACTGAGGGCTCTATTATTTGGTTAAAAAATAAATTCCCTACATTAAAGGATACCTTTCAAACCGTGCTAATCGAAACAGATAATTGCGAAGACCATATCGCAACATATACAGAAGAACATATGAGAAAACTAATTCGCTTCTCTATTCTCCATTGGTTAAACTTACAGGAAAATGAAGAATTCACTTCTGTGATTTTATACAAAAATCATGGTCCATTTTCAGGCGGAAGTTTGCATCATGCACATATGCAAATTATCGGAATGAAACATGTAGACTATCTTGAAAATATTGAGGAAGCAAATTTCCAAGGGGTAATTGTTCAAAAAAATGAACGCATTGAACTCAACATTTCAGGGCGTCCTATTATCGGCTTTACTGAATTTAATATCATCATTGAAGATATTGCATTTATAGATGAAATGGCCAATTATATTCAGCAAACTGTACGTTACATACTGACAGATTTCCATAAAGGATGTAGTAGTTATAACTTATTCTTCTATCACTTAAACAGGAAAATCATTTGTAAAGTTGTTCCTAGGTTTGTCGTTTCACCGTTGTATGTAGGATATAAAATACCGCAAGTTTCTACAAAACTAGAAGATGTGAAAATACAACTAGCGCAGTATTTCACGAAAGAAAAGGATGAAATTATTCATAAAAAAACAGAGTAGGTATAGAAAACCTACTCTTTGATTACACCTTTATTTCGATAGTATACATCCTCTAATCCGATGTTATACTTCATATTGTTATCCGTCCACTCTGGTCCTAAATTCCCTGGCCATCCAGATGTATTCGCTATATATTTCAGTAATGCAAAATCAGTCAAACCCTTTTGCACCCCGCGCTTATAACCTTTCATTAAATGCGGCATTGCAATTTGCGCATTTGTACGTGGATCTTTCAGCTCTTCATCAGTTAAATGATCTGGCGCAAGCCCACCACCGCGGTGTAATTGAAACAATCCGAATGAAGTTCCGTTATCTCCAACACTTCTTGGATTTAACCTACTTTCATGTTCGGCAATTGTAAGAGGTATCCATTCCGGAAGGTTTACTTTCTTTGCTTCCTCTATAATGATTTGTTTCATCTGTTTTGCTTCTTCTGAATCAACATAGCTTGTCTCATTCATTAGCTTACCCATTCCTTCAGACTTTCCTTGGAAATATAAATACACTCCAAGAACAACTAAAAATCCTACAAAGAATTTCTTCACTACCTCTACCTCTTTCTCCGCTGAAATTTGTCCCCTTTCAGCCTTTCTTTTACAATTACCAACACTCTATCATTCTCTTACCTTTCAATCATAGCAAATTACTATACATATTATCATCATGCTTTAGACCGATTTTGCGAAAAAACATATGGTAAATACGTGCAAAAATGTAACTTACATGGACTATAACTTATTTCTTGTATATAATTGTAAATTGAATTCTATATATAGAATAGGAGCATAAATAAATGAAAAGAACTCTACTAATCTTTTTCAGCATTTTACTACTCATTCCTATACATACCTCTGCACAAACATCATCAAAATCAAAAGTACTCGTTTTGTATAGTACAGAAGACAACAAAATTACAAACAATGTACAAATCCTTAATACTCAGTTAGGGCACTTTACAAAAGATATAACAGTAAAAAGCTTAAAGGAAGTAAAGGAAAGTACTGAATCATCTTCTTATACACATATTGTTTATATCGGAGAGAAAAAAGAAGATTTTTCTATTGCAGCAAAACAATTTCTAGAAAACTTCTCAGGTCCCATATTAGTTTTAGGACAAAATGTTGAACAATTATCTAATCGCTTTTCTTTCATTACCTCGAAAGAAACCGATATACGAATTCACACTATAGAATATCCGACTAACCAGTTAAAAAATGAATTACATGAAGAACGCTTAATGAAGAAAATTGAAACAAAAGGAACAACTCTTGCTTACGCCTTGAGTGCTGATGGAACTCATCCGTTAATCATTCAGCAAGGAACATCCTATTATGTTGCAACTCCAAACCTTTTCGATTGGATGTCTCATTACGTCGGTGAAATGTTATTTTCTTATTTCGGACAAAAACCTGAAACAAATAAAACTTCAGCTTATTTACGCCTTGAAGACGTTCATCCAGCTGTAGATGTAAAGCAATTAAAAGAAATCGCTGAATTACTAAAAGAGAAAAAGCTCCCTTATATGATTACGGTTATCCCTGTTTACAAAGATCCAGACACAGGAAAAACAGTACATTTAAAGGATAACTCTGAATTAATCGATGTTTTACACTTTATGCGAGATAATGGTGGCTCTATCGTTATGCATGGTTACACACATCAGTTTTATGATAGTGAAACTGGCGAAGGTTTTGAATTTTGGGATGTAAAAACAGATCAACCAATTCGCCAACCGAACCATGAAAAATCAAAGACAAAAGAAGATTTTCATTCTACAGAAGACTATAATAAATACGTAGAAAACGGAAAATCCTTCGAAGAAAAATATATTAAAGATCATATTGAAAAAGGGATTACAGAGCTTGTAGAAGCTAAATTATATCCAGTTGCCTTTGAAGCTCCGCACTATACAATGTCTCAAAAAGGATATGAAATACTATCACAATATTTTTCAACTTATGTAGGACAAATACAACTAAACGATACAACTTGGAAATCAATGCACTCACCGGCTTATATAAGTACACCGTCATTTTTACATGGGATGAAATTAATTCCTGAAACTGTTGGCTTTATTGAAGAAGGTAAGCCACAAGCTATAGCAAAAATGAAAGAACGTGCTTTATCTATCACTAAACTATCTGATGGAATTATCGGTGCATTTTATCATCCTTACTTGGGCGTTGAACCATTAAAAGAAGTATTAAAAGAACTAGAAAGTATTCCAAACATAGAGTGGATTGATTTACAAAAAGAAACGAATGAAGTAAAAATGAAAGATATTCATATTACTACTAATAAAGACGGCATTCACGTTAAAAAACCAACAAGTGCGAATGACATAATTGATTATATAAAACAATATGGGTTCTTCCTTATAATTGGGTTCATTATAATTGTCTTTCTTTTATTATTAAGACGTGCGAAAAAATTAGAGTCATAAAAAAACACCAAGCGAGATGCTTGGTGTTTTTTTATGACTCACTAACTTTATAAAATCGCACCGTATTCGCATATATTTGCTCAGTAACTTTCTCTACTGATATTTTTTTTATTATACTAATTTCTTGTAATACATCTTTTATCATATAAGGATGTGTCATCGTATCCTTCTGAAATTCCCACGGCCCATCTGTTTCTACCATCATATATTCAAGCGGATAATACGAAACTATTTTTCTAATTTTCTCCTTATGTAAAACATCCGGTGTGATAGAAATATAATAACCGTTCCTCATCATCCGTTTCATTGCCTCTTCACTTCCTTTAAACCAATGAAAGTGTGCACGCGAAACTTTATATTCTTCAAGTAAACCACATACAGTGTCAGTATCTTCATAAACCGCATGCAATATAATTGGTAAATCGTATTTACTAGCTAGTTCCACAAACTTTTTTAACACCGCTATGTATGGATCAATAGCAATATTTTCATCTTCTTTCCTTAAATAATATGGGAGTCCCACTTCACCAATCGCAACGATTTCCTCTACATGATCTTCAATTAATTTATAAATTTGCTCACATTCCTCTTTATGAATCGGCTGCTCCGGATGAAAACCTATTGCTGGATGTACAAAAGGATATCGCTTTGCTAAAGATAAAGTTTCTAGACATGATTGATAATTCATAGATACTGCAATAAGCCCTTGTATCTCTTTACTGTTTTCCACATCTATAAATAATCTACTTTTCTCTTCATTCTCATATTGATCAACATGTATATGGCTATCAATCAATTTCATCTTTATGCCCCCATAAAAAAAACAAGAAAGGGTCTTCCTTCTTGTTTTATCATCTATATTAGTTAACAATTAAATTTGTTATTATATCAAATAATCCAATACATACTACGGCAACAGTAAAGTAGCTACAGAAATCTTTAATTGGAAACTTCACTACTTCTTCTTTACGCATCCCAGTTTTCTCCCTTCTTAATATATCCCTAATTATTTTTTATCTATTTGTATCTATTATGCAAAAAATATGACAAATTTACTATCGAATTAACTTACGTAAACCTTACAATGTTGTAAGGTTTGAAAAAGAGCCTCATCTAAATAGAGATGAGGGCTATTAAAAATTAGTTGGTTTTTCATTCTTCATTAACATTGCGAATCAGAAAGTAATAAAATGAGACTTTCTAGTTACACTATATTAAATTTACTATCTTTTAACTATCGAATTGCATTACAGGAGTCTTACATATTTGTAAGCTATGTGTAATGTAATTCGATAGTTCCCCTTACCTATACTTTGTACAATAAGGTTAGAAAGTAAGCCAAATAAGAAGAATACTCACATAACCAAATTACATTGCTAGTAGCCTACTCTTCTTATACCTTTCACTCATGCTACTACAATGTACCCCTTCCCCTTTATATAATAAGAAAAGCCTTAGTCCATATGGACTAAGGCTTTTTCATGAACCTAAAATACCCTTACCTAGTATTTTTATTTTCGACAAAAAATAGGTGGGGGTATAATTCGCTATCTCATCGTTAAAAGTTTACTCTTCGCATTAATAGGAATATTTCCAGCTTCAATTTCTTCAATTGCCTCGCCGTAGCGTCCTTTTGCGTACACCTTTAATGCTTCATCCCTCTTTAACATATGCTTAACAGTCTTCTTTATTTTTTGTTCTCTTCCACGTTCATCAAATGCAATAAATTCATATTCATACCATTCATCACCGACATGCTGACCAATCGCATCCACAATTGTATAGTATTCTTTCGTCGTATAAAGCGGATTATATTTATCAATAACTGGTCCAAGTTTCGTAGGTAGTAATACTACTACTATCACTACCATAGCTATTACAGTAGTAATTATTTTTTTCTTCATAATACTGATCTTCCTCCTCTGCAGGATACTTATACATCCATTCTAAAGAGCAGGAATTTAATCTACCATTCAATCCCATTACATTACCCTTACATTTTTGTAAGAATAAAGTGAAACTTTAATCAGCCCTCACCAATCGGGCGTTTACGGGCAGTTGATCTCCCACCTAACTTCTTTGCTCCAGCTGAATTTTGAGGTGGGAATTCTACTGCCCGTTAATGCGGGATAAAAAAAGATGAACGAATTTTCTCGTTCACCTTTTAGCTTGCTTTAAAGCCACCACCAAGTACATCACGCACATCGTGAATGACAACGAAGGCATCTTCATCAACTCTACTAATAACTTGCTTTAACTTAACAAGCTCTTGTTTATTAATAACGATATATAAAACTTCTTTATTTTTACCAGTATATCCGCCGCGTCCTTCTAATACAGTGACACCGCGCGTCATGTTTTTCGTAATAGTCTCTCGAATTAAGTCTGGTTGATTCGAAATAATCGTAACAGCTGTTTTTGTATCCATACCTTCCACGATGAAATCAATTACTTTCGCTCCGACAAATACAGCTACAAGTGTATACATTGCCTTTTCTTGTCCTATTATAAATACAGAGCCAGCAATTACAACGATATCAATAATAAGTACGCCTTTACCAACGCTCCAACCTAAATATTGATTTGCTAGTCGAGCTAAAATTGCCGATCCTCCTGATGTACCTCCAGCTTTGAACATACAGCCTAATCCGATACCTACAAATACACCAGCAAATAAAGCTGCTAGTAACGTATCACTATTTACTTGATATTCGATATGTTCTGTAACATATAAAAACAAAGATGTTTCCACAATACCTATAATTGTGTAAACCATCGTTTTCTTATCAAAAAATTTATAACCTACAGCTAATAAAATTGCATTCAAACCAAAATTCACAATTCCCGGTGACCAATCAAATAAATAGTACGTAACAACTGTTAAACCAATAATTCCACCCTCTGATAAACGGTTTGGAATTGCAAAGTAATTAATACCAATTGCGAATAATAATGAACCAATTGTAATTAGTGTTATTTCCTTTATACGTTGATTAACCATAGTTCATACCTCCCCCCATTTGACATTGTATCACTATCTCCTAGAGGTTTAGAAGTTGTTTTTATTCCGCATTTTCCCTCACAAAGACCAAGATATTATGTTTAAACAAAGGGGTGATTAATTATTCATATTCGCTCTAACTGTACGGACAAAGCGCTCCACACTCCCACTCTGAATATACTTAGCTCTAATGGTTTCACGATTACAAGTACATTCGAAATATGGACGGAAATCTATGTCATCTATATGCAAATACGAATACTCTTCAAATATCGCAGGATAGCACGGAAATTTCCCGTAAAATAGAAGACGTCTAGTAGTGGCAACAAAAATCCCATGTTGATAACATAAAGTAAAGTCATCCTTTTCAAATATCCCTACGACAAACGCTAAAATCTTTTCGTCATCCTCTACATATTTTTTCATACTTAATAAAAGTTCATTCATGCATATCCCTCCAAATTCTATTCATTGTTTTAACACTTGAAAAGAATCCATGGATTATTACAGACCGGTGTAACTCTTTTATAAAGTATGAAACGCGTTTCCTGTCAAAGACATTTCAAAAAATAATCCGTTATGTGATTATACACATAACGGATTATGACTAAACTGTAGAACGTTCCACAAGTTTATATGGAATTTCCATCTTTTCTTGTTTAGAACCCTCATCACTTACTTGCCTATAAAACATTTCAAAAGCCGTCTTACCTATTCCCTTTAAATTTTGGTCAATGGTTGTCAGTTGTAAAACTTGAGAAATCGGTTGATTATCAAAACCAATAATCGCTAAATCCTCAGGAACTTCAATACCTAATTTTTCAACTTCTGTCATGATCCCAATAGCAACTTCATCTCCTGCCACTATTAATGCTTCAGGAGGATTCTCCATCTCCTTGAATTGATGTGCAACTCTTACACCATCTTCTAATGTAAAGCATTCTGTGAAAATCCAATCTTCCATCACTTCTTCATCTATTAATTGTAGCTGTTGTTTATAAGCATCAAAACGTTTCTTACTACTTGGCCCTAACTTTCTTCCCGTACAATATCCAATCTTCTTATAACCTTTTTCAATAAGGTAACTCATCCCTAATTGAAAGGCATTAAAATGATCTGTATATACACTAGATATGCTTTCAATATCATTATCCTCACAAGCAATAACCGCCCCATACGCTGCATAAGGCTCTATAGTTTCCCACTCATTAGCACGAGAACAAATGATAAGACCGTCTAGTTGCTTTGTTTTCAACATATGTAAACTTTTCATTTCTTCTTTTTTATTGTAGTTCGTTTGACAAAGAAGCACCCTGTAATTATGAGCTAACGCAACTTCCATCATTCCACCCACCATCGCATCAAAAGATGGATGATTAATATAAGGTAAAATCACGCCAACAATATTCGTCTTCCCTTTTGATAAATGCACAGCATTTGCATTTTGCGAGTAATTCAATTTCTCAACTATTTCTAAAACAACTTTCCTTTTTTCTTCACTTACATATGGATGATCATTTAATACCCTCGAAACAGTCGTAACTGAAACCCCAGCCATCTTTGCAATATCTTTAATATTAGCCATACACTCACCTCTACTTTTAACTTAATGAATCACATGAACATATGTCAAATCTTCTCATCATGACACTTTCATTCGTTTTTCTTACAAAAGTGTAATTTTCCTGTAAGCTAATTCGATAGTGACTCTCCGCAACATTTCATATAATTAAGTCAGAAACAGGGCAACAACCATTTGAAAAGGAGCGGATCTATATGATGAACAAAATGAAAACGAACAATTTCTTAAATACAATGAGCTTGGTATTTTCCGCTCTTATCGATGCAAAAGCTGTTGCTTCTACATTAAACAAGTAAGGAGAATGCATTATGAACAACATCACTTTTAATAAATTAGATTTTTTAGGACTAGCTAGCGGCACGGTTCTTCTTACTGCTTTCATTTACGCTGCTACACTATAACTTTGTGTCCCCTTTCCCCTTTATATAAATAATAATAGAAAAGACGACCGTCTATACCCGGTCGTCTTTTTTAGCTTTGATTCGGCTGCAAAACTTCCTTTAGTTCTTCAAACTTTGCATTTAATTCATCTGTCATCATCTTCATAGCCGTTTTTCGATCTATTTGTTCTTCAGCATCAATTTGAATTGGGTCTCCAAAAACTAATCGCGCTTTTTTTCCTTTTATCAATTCTTTTATACTTGATGGACCAACATAAGCTGCCGGTATTAACGGAACGTTAGAACGCATTGCAATCGTAACAGCCCCAGCTTTTAGTGAAACGTCTTCTGATGACCTCGTCCCACTCGGGAAAATCCCTACTACTTTTCCTTCTTTTAATAAACGTGATGGAATTTTTAATGTGCTTGGCCCTGGATTCGCACGGTCTACAGGGAATGCATTTACATTTTTAAAAAACCAATTTTTAAATTTCCCTTCAAACAATTCTTTTTTTGCCATGTAATGAATTTGGGTTGGGTACATTCCTGCCGCTAACATTAAAACATCCATAAAACTTGTATGTGTACACGCAACAACGTAAGGGCCATCTTCCGGTAATTTCTCTCTCCCTTGTACTTCTACCTTCCCAGCCATTTTAAATATATATTTCAACGAAAATGTAATTGGTTTATACATTTGTTTCGTTCCTTTCTGAATATCCGAAGTATAATCATTTTCTTACAACGATTATAACACTAAGTTTTAGGAGTTGGTAATAAAAATAAGTATTTATTGTTAAATTTCAATTCTTACAAAAGTGTAATTTTCTTGTAAGCTAATTCGATAGTGACTCCCTCCACTATCTTATACAATTAAGTTAGAAAGTAACAACAACCATTTGAAAAGGAGCGGATCTATATGATGAACAAAATGAAAACGAACAATTTCTTAAATACAATGGGCATGGTATTTTCCGCTCTTATCGATGCAAAAGCTGTTGCTTCTACATTAAACAAGTAAGGAGAATTTATAATGAATAACATGACTTTTAACAAATTAGATTTTTTAGGACTGGCTAGCGGCTCGATTCTTCTTACTGCTTTCATTTACGCTGCTACGCTTATATAACTTTGTGTCCCCTTTCCCCTTTATATAAATAATAATAGAAAAGACGACCGTCTATGCCCGGTCGTCTTTTTAATTTTTTCTTTCCTTCAAGTCTTTTAAAAGCTGTATCAGTTCAGCTTGTTGTTTTATATTTTTACGACCGTTTCGATTAATTGCTGCAAGCTCGCAGGCAACTCCAGCAGCAAAGAAAAACAATAAACTTTCTAACATATAAAATCCTCCAGTTGCCTATTAAACAGCTTGACGCAATTGCTTTTCTTGCAAAATTTGTTTATTTATATTTTCTTCTTTTCTCTGACAAACATTATTACGAATAAGCGCTGCAATAACAAATAATGTTCCTAATACATCAAATGTCGTTATTTTATATCCTTGTATCATCATAATAACTAAAGTAGTAATTGGCACAAAGTTAATAAATAAAATACCATTAATTGATGTTAAGATTTTCACACCGTAGTTCCATGCAAGTAGCGCTACAATACCTGGTAATGTCATCATAAATAATAAATCATATTTCACAATAGAAATCGTTTCCATACTTGGGACTGAAACGTATCCAAGCGCCGTAATGATTACCGTTATAATTCCTGTGACAGCCGTACCAAATACACAGGTCAACGTAGAATAACGTAACGTAGACCAATCACTACACGTTTGACCACCCATCGTATAAATAACCCATCCTACAACACCAACAAATATAAATACTAGTGAAAACATATTATCTTTCAATGTTAAAAAGAAACTCATATCACCTTTCGTAATAACAAATACAGCTCCTACAAACCCAATAATCATGCTCGTTATCATATATTTCTTCGGCTTTATATTTTTATATCCCCATAAAATACAAATTGAAATCATTGGCATAAGCGCCTCCATAATAGAAGCTACCATTACACCTGATTTTCCCATTAACATTTGTCCTAGAAAAATTAATACATTATATACGGTAAAAGCCATTGTTCCAAAAAAGACGAGTAACTTCCCTCTTCCTTCTAAGCGAAATGCCTTCTTTCCTTCTTTCATTAGCAATAATACAATCAATACAATTGCTACCGCCCCATAACGAATAAACGAAAAATAAAATGGATCTATGTATTCTAGAGCATGATCAGCAACCGGAAACATCGCTCCCCATGACATACTTGCAATTAAACATGCCAAAGCACCTATTATCATTTGACCTTTTCTCACCACAATCCCCCGCTTCTTTCTATTTGCACAAAGAGAATTGTAAAAGAAAAAATATATCACGTAAAATGATTCAAAATGATGTTAAATATCATTTATAATGATAGTTAACATCAAGGAGGAGCATAAAATGGAATTACGAGACTTACAAATCTTCCAGAGCGTTGCCGACCGCGGTAGTGTAAGCGGCGCAGCAAAGGAATTAAATTATGTACAATCAAATGTAACCGCACGTATTAAACAATTAGAAAACGAGCTGAAAACACCTCTCTTTTACCGTCATAAGCGAGGCATGACTTTAACAGCTGAAGGAAGAAAGATGCTCGTTTACGTTCATAAAATTTTGCAAGATGTTGAAGAGCTAAAACAAGTGTTTTTAGATAGTGAAACACCATCTGGCATATTAAAAATTGGTACAGTCGAAACAGTCAGTACATTACCTACCATCTTGTCTTCTTACTATAAAAGCTATCCAAATGTCGATTTATCATTACAAGCCGGTCTAACGGAAGAACTTATTAGAGAAGTACTTGATCATCAATTAGATGGCGCCTTTATATCAGGTCCTATTAAACATCCACTAATTGAACAATACGATGTTAGTACTGAGAAATTAATGCTTGTTACACAAAATAAAGCTTTTCATATAGAAGAATTTACTACGACGCCCCTACTCGTTTTTAATCAAGGATGTGGATACCGTTCCAAGCTTGAACGATGGCTTAAAGATGAAGGTTTGCTACCAAAAAGAATTATGGAATTTAACATATTAGAAACTATATTAAATAGCGTAGCGCTCGGTCTTGGGATTACACTCGTCCCCCAGTCTGCGGTGCAGCACCTTTCTACAGCAGGTAAAGTCCACTGCCATCCAATTCCGGAGAAATACGGCAGTATTTCAACTGTTTTCATACGCCGTAAAGATAGTTACATGACCAATTCGATGCGCAGCTTTTTAAAAACAATTAAAGAGCACCATCATATCAATATGCTTTAAAAGACATTCTTACATGAATGTCTTTTTTTTTACAAAAGTGTAATCCTCCCGTAAGCTAATTCGATAGTTGCAGGCGGCCATATTTCATATAATTAAGACAGAAAGCAGGGCAACAACAATTCGAAAAGGAGCGGATACACATGATGAACAAAATGAAATCAAACAAATTTTTCAATACAATGGGCATGGTGCTATCCGCACTTGTCGATGCAAAAGCTGTTGCAACAACATTAAACAAATAAGGAGAGATTATGATGAACAACATTACCTTCAACAAATCAGACTTTATCCCGCATTAACGGGCAGTAAGACTCCCACTTCAAAATTCAGCGAAATCAAAGAAGTTAGGTTTGGGATCAACTGCCCGTAAAAGCCCGATTGGTTCAACTAATAATCAGCGAGGGATACCCCGCCCTCACTGATTAAAGTTTCACTTTATCGAACTTGCAAGTGGAGCAGCTCTTCTTACAGCTTTCATTTACACACTTGCTCAAAGTCTTATTTAACACTTTGTTTCCCCCAACCCCCTTTATATATAGAAAAGGCTGCTCGTCTTATAGACAAGCAGCTTTTTAGTTTGTTTCATATATAATTTGGCCTGTTTTGCTTATATCATATCCACCAATTGCTTTTAATTCATTGTGAAACTCTTCAGATTGCAAAACCTCTTTTATAACCTCAATAAGTTCCTCATTTTCTCTATTCTTCAGAAGTACTAAATCATACTGTTCTTTCATTATTGGAATAAAGTCTACGTTCACAATTTGGGAAAACTTTTCTGATCCTACCCCAACATCAGCTTTTCCATTCGCGACTTGCGAGGCAACGCCAAGGTGATTCGATTCTTCCCATTCATACCCGTTAATATCTTCTTTACTTAATTTTTGAATTCGCAATTGCTCATCCACTAACACCCTAATACCAGAACCTTTTTCTCGATTTACAAATCGTATAGATGACTGAGCTAAATCAGCCCATGTTTTTATATTTTGTGGGTTCCCTTTTTGCACATAAAACCCAACATTTCTTGCTAATAAATTCATCATAATATATGGTTGTCCAACTAAAATACGTTTTACGTAAGGAACATTATATGTACCCGTTTCACCATCAAATAAGTGTAAACTAACGACGCTTCCTTCTCCTTGGTACATCTTCACTAAACTCGTTAAACTACCTTGATACGCTCTCAATATATTAGAATTTGGCAATCGATTTTCTATATGCTTTGCCAACATATCTAACGTTAGTTCTTGACCACTAATGATGCGTGTATTCGAACTACTAATTTCGTCCTTCTTTACAGGAGTAAATTGTACCTTCCCTGTTTTCATTTGCTTTATATATTGTTCTAAATCAGCTGCATCAATGCGCATTTGTCTACCAACCCTATAAGAAGGAAGTTCTCCTTTTTTAATTAGGTCGTATACAGTTAATTTTGATACTTTTAATCGCTTTGCTACTTCTTCCGTTGTGTAGGAATGATGATCCATAGACGATTCCTCACTTTCTTCCTTCATTGTAACAAAGAAAAGAATATTTCTCCTAGTTTTAAAAAACAACTATACCGTTCAAATTATATTCAATTATAACTAGTTATAATTAGTTATAATTAGTTATAATTAGTTATAATTGAATATATCAAAACAAAAGGGGATTTTTTTATGAATAAGTTTACATTACGATCCATTGGGGCACTTATACTTTCTTTTCTTCTTATATTTAGTGCTGCATGTACAAGCGGAGAAAAGAAAGAGAAATCAACTGCCAAAGAAGGAAAAACAGTAGAACTTACTATATCCGCTGCTGCAAGCTTACAAGATGCACTAAAAGAAATTGAAACAAAATATAAAGAAAAAGAACCTAATATTAAACTTTCTTTTAACTTCGGTGCTTCTGGTGCACTTCAACAACAAATTGAGCAAGGTGCACCTGCTGATTTATTCTTCTCTGCAGCAGAGGATAAATTCCAAACTCTTGTTAAAAAAGGATTTATTAATGAAAAAGAAGGGAAAAACCTTCTTGGAAATGAACTAGTTCTAGTCGTTCCAAAAGATAGTGCTCTTACAAAATTTCAAGATTTAAAGGATGAGAAAATCAAGAAAATCGCACTTGGTACACCCGAATCTGTACCTGCAGGAAAATATGCAAAAGCTTCTCTCACATATGAAAATCTTTGGAATGACGTTCAAAATAAAATCGTATTTACAAAAGATGTTCGCCAAGTGTTAACATATGTAGAAACAGGTAATGTTGATGCTGGTATTGTATATAAAACAGACGCTCTCGTTTCAGACAAGGTAAAAATTGTAGAAGCGGTAGCAGCTAATTCTCATGAGCCAATCCACTATCCTTTAGGTGTTATAAAGGAATCTAAGCATAAGAAAGAGGCGACTTCATTCTATGAGTATTTACAATCAAAAGATGCACAATCTATCTTTAAGAAATATGGATTTACAATCCTGCCATAATCGCTATGAGCTTTGATGCAATTTTGTCACCTGTCTTTCTATCCTTGCGAGTAGCTGCGTGCGCCACAATAATCGTTACGATCTTAGGAACGATTATTGGACGAGCATTAGCGCGCTCCTCGTGGCGATATAAAGTACTACTAGAAACTATTTTCTTATTACCAATGGTGCTTCCACCAACTGTTATCGGCTTTTTTCTAATTATCATTTTTGGAAATAACAGTCCCATTGGAAAGTGGATTGAATCATTATTTCAGCAGTCCATTATGTTTACATCTACTGCTGCTATCATTGCTTCTACAGTCGTTGCATTTCCGCTCATGTACCAATCAGCAAAAACAGGATTTTCTATCGCAAATGTACAAATTGAAGATGGCGCGCGCGATCTTGGTGCAAGTGAATATCAAGTTTTTCTACATGTTACACTCCCGCTTGCATTCCCCGCACTACTTAGCGGTATGATTTTAAGCTTTGTTCGCGCACTCGGTGAATTTGGTGCAACTTTAATGTTTGCAGGAAATATACCTGGCAAAACTCAGACGATTCCAACGGCGATTTATATGGCTATTGATGCGAGTAATATGCAACTAGCTTGGACACTTGTAATCATAACGATTAGTATGTCCCTTCTATTCTTACTATGCATTCAACTCATTAATAGAAGAATTACTACTTCTTAAAGCAACTTTCGACAAAAGTTGCTTTTTATTTCCCGAAAAATAAAATGATTTGATTAATAACTGAATTTTTCCCCTTATTTAAATATACATTTTATTTGAATTCACTTTCTAAAATAGGTAATTTCCTGTTATTATATGAAAGTGTTTCAAAAAATGAAGAAATGAAAACGCATTTATATCGTAAATTCTTCATCCTGTTTTAGCGATCGGTAATCTTCTACTCTATTAGTGGGGCATTACCGATCGTTAGAACGATATGTAATTATATTGGTATAGAAAACCGAAGGGAGTCTTGTAATGGACATTTTATTAGCGCTTCTTCCTGCAATCGCATGGGGAAACATCTTATTAGTAAGCGTAAAAATGGGCGGTGGTGCATATAGCCAAACGGTAGGTATGACAATCGGTGCTCTATTCTTCGCAACAACTATGTATGTATTTACTCAACCAACTTTAACAATGACAGTCTTGATTGTTGGCTTTATTTCAGGTTTATTCTGGGCTTTAGGACAAGTAAACCAATTAAAAACAGTTGAAAAACTAGGTGTTTCAACTACTGTAACTATTTCTACTGGTATGCAACTTGTTGCAACTTCTATCTTTGGAGTTATCGCTTTTCGTGAGTGGACTACTACTACAACGATTGTTCTGGGAACGATTGCAATCCTATTAATCGTAGTTGGTGTAGTATTCACATCACTAGATGATAAAGAAAATGCACAGCCACCAGGACAATTGAAAAAGGGACTTCTTACTTTAATTGTTTCTACTTTCGGTTATCTTGTATATGTAATTATTATTCGTTGGTATAACATTGATGGTTGGTCTGCTATTTTACCACAGGCAGTTGGTATGTTCGTTGGTGCGGTTGTACTGACGTCTAAACATAAACCATTTAACAAATATGCAATTCGTAATGCTGTATCTGGTTTACTTTGGGGAACAGGAAACTTATTCTTACTTCTTTCATTACCACGTGTCGGAGTAGCGACAAGCTTCCCATTATCTCAAACTGGAATCGTTATCTCAACATTCGGTGCGATTGTCTTCTTAGGTGAAAAGAAAACAAAACGTCAATTGATCTTTATTGCTCTAGGTAGTGTTTTAATTATCGGCGGCGCTGTATTGCTTGGTATGACAAAAGCATAAATTTATACTATATTTAAACCCCCTGAAACGTATATGCTTCAGGGGGTTTTTTGATTACAATTATTTTCTAAATATAATTATTTACACGTTCTCGCTCTTTATGGTTTTTCTTCCATTCTAGCAAGCCATCGATACATAAAAATAGATTAATAATAGCTAATACTAACATGACGTATAAGCCCGTTGAAATATAAATCACAATGCTAACTATGTTATACAAAATCCATAAATGCCAATTTTCTAAGATTTTTCGGCTCAGCATAAATTGAGCTACTAATCCTAATACAGCGTTTAAAGCATCTAAATATGGACTTGTCGATTCTAAATAACGGACTTGATAATATCCCCAACCAATCCAAGCAACTAAAATAAAAAGTATATAAATAATCCATCCTTTCAAATCTAAGCGGACTGTCGGTTTTACCTTCTCCTCCCCACTACGCGCAATCCAGTAATACCAACCGTACACATTAAATATAAATTGGAAGGCTGCTAATACTGCCATTGCGTATAAGCCTTGTGTAGTGAAAATATACAGAAATACCGCAACTGTAATCATCCCAAATAAAAAGTTTGATACCTTTTCCCTTGCAAGTAACCAAACATTAATAATCCCCATAACCGATGCGAAAATTTCAATATAACTTGATCGGATATAGAATCCAACTAATATGCAAATAATACTAGAAATGAGTAAAAAAAGTGGACTTCTAACCATATTTATCTCTCCCCAGATATGTAATAAACTTCCTATCAACAGTATAAGAAATAACTCTTATACTTACTATAAATTTTCTCCTGTAAAACTCCCCACTCATCTATTCCACTTACGATAAGCCGTTTCTTTTTACAAAATTCTCTTAAAAATGGTATCGTTTTTTATAACATATTCTCATCAGAAAGGAATAAAGGATATGCCTAATAAACATCGAATTTTATTTATTGGTGCCGGTCGTATGGCAGAAGCTATATTTGCTGGACTACTTACAACAAGTAAAGAATACATCGAAGAAATTATTGTTTCCAACCGAAGTAACATAGAAAAACTAACGCAATTACAAACTCAATATGATCTATCGATTACAACAGATTGGAAACAGCATATTAAATCTGTAGATACAATCGTTTTAGCAATGCCGCCTGTCGCACATGAACAGCTATTAGCGGATCTATCCCCTCTTCTAACTAATCAATTTGTCGTGACAGTTGCTGCCGGAATCGGACCATCTTATCTAGAAGAAAGACTTCCCCAAGGGACACCTGTTGCTTGGATTATGCCAAATACAGCTGCTGGAATTGGAAAGTCTATCTCCTTATATACGACGGGACATTCTGTAGATGAAACACATCAAGAAACGTTACAACTTCTTTTAAAAGGTATCGGTACCTCACAGTTTTGTACCGAAGAGGAAGTTCACCAACTTACCGCAGTTACTGGTAGTGCACCCGCTTTTCTCTATCACTTTGCTGAAGGGTTAATTGAAGCAACGAAAAGCTATGGTATTGATGAGGAAACAGCAAAACACCTTGTCATTCAAATGATTGCTGGCTCTGCCGCTATGCTCCAGCAAAATCAGGATCCAGCTATGCTCCGCGAACAAGTAACAACACCAGGAGGTTCAACGGCTGAAGGCTTAAAAGTTCTATATGAAAATAATTTTTCAGAAGTCATTCAACAAGCAGTTGAAGCGACCAATAAAAAAGCTAGGGGGAATTAATATGACTTTAACAAGTTTAAACGACTATACAACATTACATAACGGCGTGAAAATGCCTTGGTTCGGCTTGGGTGTTTTTAAAGTTGAAGATGGTACAGAAGTAATTGATTCTGTAAAAGCAGCTATAAAAAATGGATACCGTAGTATCGATACTGCTGCGATATATAAAAACGAAGAAGGCGTTGGACAGGCAATTCAAGAATCTGGTATTCCTCGTGAAGAGTTATTCATCACTTCAAAAGTGTGGAATAGTGATCAAGGTTACGAGTCAACACTACAAGCATTTGAAACTACATTAGAAAAATTAGGTCTAGAATATTTAGATCTATATTTAGTACATTGGCCTGTAAAAGGAAAATACACTGAATCATGGAAAGCTTTAGAGCAGCTTTATAAAGATGGTCGTGTTCGTGCTATCGGTGTGAGTAATTTCCATATTCACCATTTGCAAGACGTATTTGAAATTGCAGAAATTAAACCAATGGTTAACCAAGTGGAATACCACCCACGTTTAGCACAAGAAGAATTACATGCCTTCTGTAAAGAACATAACATCCAGCTTGAAGCTTGGTCACCATTAATGCAGGGGCAGCTACTTAATCACCCAACATTACAAGAAATCGCTACGAAATATAATAAATCGACTGCACAAGTTATTTTACGTTGGGATCTGCAAAATGAAGTTGTAACAATCCCTAAGTCTATTAAAGAACACCGCATTATTGAAAATGCAAACATCTTTGACTTTGAATTAAGCTCGGATGATATGAAAGCAATTCAAGCTTTAAATGAAAATCATCGCGTTGGTCCAGATCCTGATAACTTTAACTTCTAGTAGGGAAACCACTGCCATATGCAGTGGTTTTTTTATTTTTAATAAAACTGAAAATTTAAACTATATTCCATTTGATTGACACTTCATTATCTAAGGTGTAAGATTTTGAATTATCAAAGAAACACAAAAATTAATAAAATTCATTTGTTTACTCATTGTATCAAGAGAGGTGGAGGGACTGGCCCTTTGAAACCTCGGCAGCAGGTTCATTTTGAATACTGTGCCACTTCCTGCAAGCTTTGTGCTTGAAAGATAGAATGAGGGACTTCGTTTATATACGGGTGCATAACTTGTACGTAAAAATCCCTCTTTCTCAATACGAAAAGAGGGATTTTTTATTTTTCATTTCCCTCATCATCATCCAAGCTTAATTATTTAGGAGGAAAATCAAATGAAAAAGAAGTTTGTACCCGGTATTGCATCAGTTGTAGGAGTAAGTATTTTATTAACTGGTTGCGGTAGTTATAAAAACGAAGCGAGCGGAGCAAATGCAAAAGACGAGGCACCTAGTAAACAGGTTTTAAACTTATCTTCACCTACCGAAATACGAACAATGGATACGGCTCGTGCTACAGATACTGATTCTGGTCAAGTAATGAGAAACGTATTTGAAGGTTTGTATAATCTTGGCGAAGGTAACAAGCCTGTCCCTGGCGTTGCAAAATCTCATGAAATAAATGGCGATAAAACGAAATACACATTCCATTTACGAGATTCAAAATGGTCAAACGGCACTCCTGTTACAGCGAAAGATTTTGTCTTCGCTTGGCAAAGAGCTGTCGATCCAGCAACAGCCTCTGAATATGCATTTCTATTCTTTGATATTAAAAATGCAACAAAAATTAACAACAAAGAACTTCCTGCCGATCAACTTGGTATAAAAGCAGTTGATGACCATACGTTTGAAGTAGAATTAGAGCGCCCTGTTCCGTATTTTATTAGCTTAACGGCGTTCCCAACATTTCTACCAATCAACGAGGAATTCTTTAAAGCACAAGGTGATAAGTACGCTTTAGAAGATAACAAAATCTTATACAACGGAGCTTTTACACTAAGCGATTGGAAGCATGAACAAAGCTTTAAATTTAAGAAAAACCCTACCTATTGGGATAAAGATAATGTCAAACTCGAAGAAATCAATTTCAACGTTGTGAAAGAAAAATCAACAGAAGTAAATTTATTCGAATCCAAACAATTAGACCGTATAAAACTAACATCTGACTTCGTTGATAAATATAAAAAGGATGCTAACTTTAAAGAACGCCCGAACGTAGGCGTACAGTTTTTACGTATGAATCAACAAAACAAAGTACTTCAAAACGTTTCTGCACGCCAAGCAATCGATCAAACAATTGATCGAAAATCCTTTGTAAATACGTTATTAAATGATGGCTCTACACCAACCTTTAGTCTCGTGCCGAAAAACTTTGCAAAAGGGCCTGATGGAAAAGACTTCCGTACTGCAAACGGCGATTTAACAAAAGTTGATACAACATCTGCACAAGAATTATGGAAGAAAGCAAAAAAAGAACTTGGTTCTGAAAAGATAACATTAGAATTATTAACAAGTGATGGTGACCTTGAGAAGAAAACTGGTGAATTCCTAAAAGGGCAACTAGAAAAGAATTTAGATGGCTTAACAGTAAATATAAAACCGCAACCACGTAAACAACAAGTTTCACTCTTATTAAAAGGTGACTACGAGATTGGAATTGACGGTTGGAGCCCTGACTTTGCTGATCCAATTACATTCCTTGAACTATTTACGACGAATAACCCTTACAACTTAGATCATTACTCTAATAAAGAGTTTGATGACACAATTGAAAAAGTTAAAACTACTTTGGCTGGTGATGAAAAAGCTCGCTGGGAAGCGTTACTAGCATCAGAAAAAATCTTATTTAAGGACTCTGTTATCGCTCCTCTTTACCAAAAAGGAGAATCTTATCTAGAACGTTCTTATGTAAAAGGAATTGTGCAAGTAGACTTTGCAGGCCAGTTAAACTTCAAGTGGGCAAAAATCGAAAAATAAAGTGAAACTTTAATCAGCCCTCACCAATCGGGCTTTTACGGACAGTTGCCCCCCCTTACTTCTTTGCTTTCACTGAATTTTGAGGTGAGGATCTTACTGCCCGCTAATGCGGGATAAAATGCAACTTAGATCATTGTGTTCCCACCCACACCCATTGTTTTTTTAGCAAAATATATTAAAAGCGGATTCCCTAATATGAGGAAATCTGCTTTTTCAATATATTATTCCAAGAAATTAACACTCCACTTTTTATTATTGACATATAGTTCTTTCCAGTGTTAATATTCTAAATAATCAAAGAGACGAAATATTTAACCATCAAAATGTAATGTCTACAAAGTTGAAACATATAACGTCAGATTATAGTTCAACATGTATATACATATAGAATACCTGATTACCTATATACACATATTTATAATAGGTTTTCTCTTCTGTAGCTACACTTCAAGACATGGACATTATGGCGTTACGAACAACACATTTAGGGAGGAAAGAACAATGAAGAAAAAAGTTGTACCTGTTGTTGCATCTGTTTTAGGGGCAAGTCTACTACTAACTGCTTGCGGGGGAAATAAAGATAATGCAGGCGGAGCAAAAGCGAATGATAAAGCACTTGATAAACAAGCGATTAACTTATCATTTGCTTCAGAAATTCCAACAATGGATGTTGCAAAAGCAACGGATGGGGAATCCATGAACGTAATGCGAAATGTTTTTGAAGGTTTATATGCAATGGGAGAAGATAATAAACCGATTCCTGGTGTTGCTGAGTCGGTTGACGTAAGTCCCGATAAAACAAAATATACATTCCACCTGCGTGATTCAAAATGGTCAAACGGTACTCCTGTAACAGCAAAAGACTTTGTATTCGCTTGGCAACGTGCCGTAAACCCTGAAACAGCAGCTGAATATGCATTCTTATTCTTTGATATAAAAAATGCGAAACAAATAAATCAAAAAGAAGCAGCGATCGATCAATTAGGCGTTAAAGCTCTTGACGATAAAACTTTAGAAGTACAACTGGACCGCCCTGTTCCCTACTTCTTAAGCTTAACGACATTCTCAACATTCTTACCAATTAATGAAGACTATTTAAAATCTCAAGGCGATAAATACGGTTTAGAAACAAATCATTTAATTTACAATGGTGCTTTCACATTAGATAACTGGAAACATGAACAAAGCTTCCAATTGAAGAAGAACCCTAACTATTGGGATGCTAAAACTGTAAAACTAGAAGAAATCAACTTCAATGTCGTTAAAGATAAATCTACAGAAGTTAACTTATATGATTCAGGACAAATTGATCGCGTTGCTTTAACTGCGGAGTTTGTTGATAAGTATAAGAACGATACCAACTTCAAGGAACGTGCTGAAGTCGGTATCCAATTCTTACGACTAAATCAGAAAAATGCAGTATTAAAAAATCAACATGCACGCCTCGCTATTAACGAAGCAATGAATAAAAAAGCGTACGTAGAAACAATTTTAAATAACGGTGCAATCCCAGCAGAAGGAATGGTTCCTGCGAAATTCGCAAAAAGTCCAGACGGTAATGACTTCCGTAAAGAGAATGGAAATCTAGTCAAAGATGATGTGAAATCCGCAAAAGAAAACTGGAAAAAAGCGAAACAAGAACTTGGTACTGACAAAGTAACAATTGAACTATTAACAAGTGATAATGCTTTAGCTAAGAAAACTGGCGAATATTTAAAAGGTGAACTAGAAAAGAATCTAGATGGATTAACAGTGACTTTAAAACCTCAACCACGTAAACAACAGTTAAAACTACTATTAAGTGGTGATTACGAAATCGGAATCGATGGCTGGGGTCCTGACTTCGCGGATCCTATTACATTCTTAGATCTATTCACAACAGATAGTGCTTATAACTTCGATAAATACTCTAACAAAGAGTACGACGAGCTAATTCATAAAGTGAAAACAGATTTAGCTGGCGATGAAAAAGCACGCTGGGAAGCAATGAAGCAAGCTGAAAAGATCTTATTACAAGATGGTGCTGTTGCTCCTTTATACCAACAAGGTCGTTCTTACCTACAACGCGGATTTATTAAAGGACTTGTAACAACTGACTTCGGCGGTGAATTTAACTACAAGTGGACAGAAGTTGCAAAATAATAAACGCTAGTAAAAAAGGTATCCCACGAAGGATACCTTTTTTACTTTATGCTTCTTTAACTACAGAACTTCTCCTCTTTACTATCCCTTTTATACCTATAGTGATTCCCGCTACCAATTGTGTAACTAGTATAATAAGTAATAATGAAATAATATTTTCCGCTAAATTAACTCCACCAAATATTATTGTGTAATAACCATTCGCTGCATATGTTGCGGGAAATAATTCACCGATCGTTTGATATGTTTTAGAAAGCATTGCATGTGGTACGATTACACCTGAACTTACAAGTTGTAACGATAGCGAGATAATATTAAAAATCATACCTGCATTTCCGAAAACAGTTATGAACATTTGTGTTAATGAAAGAAATGCGAAGAAGACTATTGCTTGAAACATCAATATCCTCCATACTGTTTCATGCATTTCAATTTGAAATCCTTCCATCAAGCCAATTGTAATACATGCAAGTAAAATTGATACTGTACCGTTAATGATTTGTCTTGATACGAAATTACTCCAACCGTTCTTTACTTCCTTTGCAACTTTTGAAAGTTCCATACTCATGATCATTGCTCCTACAAATGAAGCTAATACAATCATAAGTGGTACCATATTAACGGAAAATCCTTTTGCATCATTTACTTTATGAACGGTAAAGCCAATTGAATCTTCTGTTAAGCCTTTCATCACTTCTACATTTTCATATCCTACAGCTTGTAATTTTCCAACAATCTCTTGTTTTTTATAACTTGCTATCTCCTTATTTACATTATCTCGAATTTGTTTTGCTGCTCCTTCCATCATTTGTTTCGCCATCATGGCATTCGCTTGATTAATGTGGAAGTTTAAATTTGTTTTTCCCGCTTCATTTATATCTTTTGAGAAAGAAGCGGGAATTTCAATAATCATATCGTATGCATGATTGTTCATTTTCTCTTTGGCCTTTTCCATAGACGTTTCTTTTTCTGCTTGAAACGGTAAATTTTTCTGTAAACCTTCCGCCATTTTACTACCTATATTTGCATCCCCATTTACAATCGCAATACGCATTTGATCGGCCCGTTCATCCACTCCATCGTATGCTGTTAACCACACACAAAAGAAAATAAGTTGGAAAGATAATGCAACTACCATTCCTACATACGTACCCGGTCGTTTTAAAAACTGTTTTAATGTATCCATCTTCTCAATCTCCTAATTGGCAAGCAAGTACACACTTGCATTTCATTTCAAATAAATACTAGGGTCTCAATGCCCTAGCATATAAGATGATATTATTCTCAATAAAATTCTCATTATCAATTTCTGTCAGTCGATTTGCAAATCGTAATTTAGATAAGAAATAACCAAAATTGATCCATATAAAATTCATTACTTGTGCTTCAATATTCGTATCAATAATCTTGCCCTGTTCCTGCATCTTTGCAAAATAAATCATTAATTCCGTTTTTAATCCTTGTGGTATTTTTGCAATTTCCTCGTCTAATTCAGGGAATTCCCCAGCCTCACGTATACCAATAGAGATAATATCTTTTGCTTCATTCAAAAATTTATGATAATGCCTTGCTAAGTTTTTCAAATCCGTTTCTAATTCCCATACAATCTCTGTTTGCAAAAACTGTTTTAAATGTGGTACATATGAAAATTCAGCAACTGCGGCTTCAATAACACCCTTCTTACTTTTGAAATTGCGAAATATCGTTACTTCATTGACACCCGCACGCATTGCAATTTCCTTCGTTGTCGCCGCTTTATATCCTTTTTCTTTCACTAATTCAACTGCTGCTTGAATGATTTTTTCTGCTGTCTTTGAGCGCGCCATAAAGTCCTCTCTTCCTCATGCAAGTGATCACTTACATTTTGATTATATTACTTTTCTAATAATTGTCAATAATTCTCTTTCCCATCTTTTTGTATTGAACCAAAACTCATCATAAATATAATCATAAACATCAAATATGTTTTCCACGTCAAAGAAGGTATATGCCCTGACCAAAGGTAACTAATTAAATAGTTGATTCCCCTAATACATGAAGATACTACTAGACTTATACTCATTAGTTTTACATATTTGAGCATACTTTTCCTCCTTACTTTTTTATTTTTCTACTTCTTCAAATTGCGCATTTACCCTTGAAGCTACGAGAAAATAATTTATTTTCAACACATACATAATTACATGATTTTGGGAAAAACTTGTATAGAACAAATTTACATAAGGAGGAATTTATAATGAGAATTTTACTATCAATTTTATTAGCTCTTATGCTAGTACCTGCATTAACAGGATGTAAAGCTCCTGCAAAAGAAGACACAACTTCTAATAAAAAGACTACAGAAGAGGCAAAAAACGAGGCTCCTGCTGATTTAAAGCTAAACTTCAATGAATTCGATTTAAAAGCGGACTATCAGGATACGAAGAAAGACTACGAAGCTGATTATAAAAATGTAGCAGCCGATAAAAAAATGGAAGCAAAAGTTGAAGACCATAACGCAGATGTAAAATTAACAGGCGACGAGGCTATTACAAAATTAAGCCCACTTCTACAAGAGTTGAAATTTGATAAAGATACTCCTGACCAAGAAGTAATTGATCAAGTAGTAAATGTATTCAAACTTGATAAAGACTATCAAAAATTCGCTTTAGAAGTTATCTTCTCTGATGGAACGAAAAAAGAATATAAGAAAGAAATAAAATAAAGAAGTAGGCGATTGCCTACTTCTTTATTTTTTAATTTTTACGTATCTTAGTTCTGGACTAGAATCAATAATGAATTGGACGCCAGATACTGATGATTTTTGTAAATACGAAGCACTTGGGAAAATAATTGGGATCAATGGTGTTTCATCAAACATAATGTCTTCTGCTTTATGCAATATATCAAAACGTTTATTTTCATCTTGTTCTGTTTTTGCTTGATTAATTAAATTATCAAATTCTTTATTGTACCACTTCGCATAGTTACTCGGACCATCACCTGCATATAATTCTAAACGGGCACTAGGGTCTAAGTTAGAACCTCCCCACCCCATATAAGCTAATTGGAAATCACTTTGCTTGTATGTGTCGATGTAACTCTTCCACTCTTTATTTTCTAATTTAATATCTACACCAAGGTTTTTCTTAAACATTTCTTGCATTGCTTCTGCTACTTTTTTATGTTGTGTATCTGTAGTGAATTTTAATGTTACTTCAGGTAATGTAGACCATCCTTGCTCTTTCATGCCTTCTTCTAATAATTTTTTCGCTTCCGCTGGATCAAATTTTACGTAATCGCCTTTTTCTTTACGGAAATCACGGCCGCCTTGTGTTTTTGCCCCTTCTGGAACAAAAGCATATGCTTCTTGTGCATTATTTTTATACAGTTTTTCAACGATAAACTTACGATCAACCGCTAATGAAAATGCTTTACGTACTTTTGCATTTGTAAACGGCTCTTTTTCTACGTTAAACGAATAAATATAAGATGAGAATCCTGCAACACGCTTATATTCTTTATTTCCTTTTTCTTTCTCAATCATCTCTTGTGGTAAACCACTTAATAAATCTAATTCTTTTGATTTAAATAATTGATACGCTGTTTTAGAGTCTGGAATAATACGAAACTCAATTTCTTTTAATGTTACCTTTTTATCATAGTATTCTTTATTTTTTTGTACTGTAATTGCTTGGTTATGCTTCCATTCTTTTAACGTGAATGGTCCGTTCGTAATTAACTCTTTTGGGTCTGTTTTTAATTTATTATTATCATCAATTGATTTTTTAGATAATGGAATAAATAATGAACTTGCTAACTTTTGTTTGAAAGAAGCAACTGGATATTCAAGTGTTACTTTTAACGTTTGAGGATTAACCACTTGAATCCCAACTTGTCCCTCTTCACCTTTTCCAGTATTATATACCTCTGCACCTTTAATAAAATACATTTCTGTCGCATTCATAGAACCCGTTTTCGGATTTAATAATCGCTTCCATGCAAACTCAAAATCATTTGCTGTAATAGGAGAACCATCTGACCATTTAATATCTTTCTTTAGATGAATTGTATATTCAGTCCCATCAGCATTTACTTCTTCTTTATCCGCTAACTCATTATGGATTTTCCCATTGTTATCCTCAGTATATAAACTTGAAAATAAGTTCCCAATTACATATCTCGAAGTAGTATCTGTCGCAATGGCAGAATCAAGCGTATACGGATCACTGCTAATATTCGTTACTAATCGATCCCCGTCTCCCTTACCAGCACTCGCCTTTTGCGTCTCTTTCTTACCGCAAGCAACAGAAGTGATCGCTAAAACAGTCATAATGACAAATAATAAAAACTTCTTCATCCTACATTCTCCTTTAACCTGAAATTTTTGGTGTTGATGCTAATAATGTTTTTGTATAAGAATGTTGTGGATTACGGAATACTTCGTCCGTATATCCAAATTCAACAAGTTCTCCTTTGTATAAGACAGCCACTTTTTCACATAAATAGTGAACCATCGGTAAATCATGTGCGATAAATAAATATGTATAGCCTTGTTCCTTTTGAATCTTTTGCAGCAAATGTATAATTTGGATTTGCAGTGAAACATCTAATGCTGAAATTGGTTCATCAAGGATTAATACTTCTGGCTCACATAATAGCGCTCTTGCAATGGCAATACGTTGACGTTGTCCACCGCTAAATTCGTGGGGATAACGATCAATATATCGTCTATCTAATCCAACACGCTCTAGTGCATCACCTGCGACTTTATCTTTCAATCCTTTATCGCCTAAACCGAATGAAATATAGCCTTCTGTTACAATATCGCGTACTTTCCAGCGCGGATTTAATGCAGCTGTGGAATCTTGAAAAATGAACTGTACTTTCTGCAAGAAATCCCGCTTATGAGCTGACTTCAGCTTGTGAACAACTTGACCGTTATAATCAATTTCACCAGACGTTGGACGCTCGATCCCAGCTATGAGCTTACCAAGTGTTGTCTTTCCAGAACCACTTTCTCCAATAATGCCAAGCGTTGTTCCTTTTGGGATAGAAAGTGATATACCTTTTAACGCTACGATTTCTTTATTTTTACTTCCATACGTTTTCGTTACTTGCTTTACAGTAATTAAATCTGTCGTCATGAGGCATTCACCCTCTCTTTTGGTTTCGCTTTATTATGCTCCAGAATATGCTGCCAGCAATGTGAACTATGCTCCTCAGAATATGTTGTTCTCTCTGGGAAGCGATGAATACATTCTTTTATCGCTACAGGACAACGATTCACAAACGGGCATCCAAAACTATTTAACGTTTCAATTGAAGGCGTTGTTCCCTCAATTGCTCTAAGTACCTTTTCTGAATCATCCATATTCGGAATTGCTTGCAATAAACTTTTTGTGTAAGGGTGCTTAGGTGAGCCAATTACTTCTTGAATCGTTCCTTTTTCAACAACACGTCCCCCGTACATAACTACTACTCGGTCAGCTACTTCACGTACAAGTGCCAAATCATGTGTAATTAATAAAATACTCGTATTTTGTTTTTCCTTTCTTTCTTTTAACAACTCCATAATTTGCTCTTGAATCGTTACATCTAATGCTGTTGTAGGTTCATCTGCAATAACGAGCTTCGGGTGACAAGCAAATGCAATTGCTAAACAAATACGCTGCCTCATCCCCCCACTCAACTGATACGGGTATTGTTCAAAGCGTTTCTCTGCTTCATGTATCCCTAAATCATTTAGTAAGTTAATTGCAATTTCTTTTGCCTCTTTTTTCGATTTCTTTTCATGCTGCACAATTACTTCTGTAATTTGTCTTCCCACCCTCATCGTCGGATTTAAAGATGAAAGCGGGTCCTGAAAGATAAAGGAAATATCTTTCCCGCGAATTTGATTCCATTCTGATTCTTGTAAATCCGTTAATTCCTTTGATTGGAAAGATATATTTCCATCATCAATATGAATCGATTCTTGATTTAAGCCGATAATTGATTGTGCTGTAACACTTTTCCCTGAACCACTTTCTCCGACAAGTGCAACTATTTCACCTTCGTTAATAGAAAAGGAAACATGCTTCACAATTGCTTGCTTACTATTCTCTTTTTCAACGGCCAACGTTACGTTTTCTAAAGATAAGATTTGTGCCATGTTTTTTCTCCTTTCGATTACGTTTTACGATTTTYGGATCAATCGCATCTTGCAAACCATCACCAATCGCATTAAATGCGAACATGATGAGTGCAATCATGATTGCCGGGAAGAAAAGTTGCCACCACTCTCCGCTTAGTAATGTCCCGAGTGCATCGTTTGTCATCGTGCCCCAGCTCGCTGCTGGTGATTGTACTCCAAGTCCGATAAAACTTAAAAATGATTCTGAGAAAATAGCTGCTGGAATTGTAAATGATAAATTTACGATAATAATCCCTGTTAAGTTTGGAATTAAATGTCCGTATATAATTTTCATATGAGGTGTACCTAATCGCTCTGCTGCAATAACAAATTCTCTTTGTTTCAATGAAAGTACTTGCGCTCGAATGAGACGTGCCATGCCAATCCATCCCGTTAACGCAAGAGCTATAATAATTGTAAAAAGTCCTGGTTTCATAATGATTAGTAGTAAAATAACAATCAGTAAATATGGGATACCGTATAACACTTCAATCCCTCTTATAATCCACTCATCAATTAACGTTCCAAGACGATTACGTCCTCTCACATATCCACTAAAGCCACCGATAAGTACACCAAGCCCTATATCAAGAGCTGCTGCTACCAATCCAACTGTTAATGAAATTTTCCCACCAGCCCAAGTACGCGCCCAAATATCTCTCCCTAAATCGTCTGTTCCGAACCAATGCTCACTACTAGGCGGTAAATTAGTTGCTTCTTTTACTTGTTCACTCGCAGTAAATGGCGTTAAACTTTCGCCAATAAGCGAGAAAACAATAATTAGTAATAACGTCACTGCCCCTAAAACTGCTATAGGGTTTGATATAAACTTGCGAAACACTTCCTTTTTCCGGCTAATCGTTTGCTGATCTTTATTTATCGTTAATTCTTTTTTCTCTTCATTCGTTAATAACTGGTCATTAATGTCATAAGCCCCCATTTAAACATCACCCTCCTTACGTAATAGAACGAATGCGCGGATCAACAATACGATGAATGATATCTGTAATAAAAATACATACAATTAATAGCGCACTATAGAAAATGGTTGTTCCCATAATCACCGGATAATCTCGGTTGAAAATACTGTCTACAAAATATTTTCCTAAACCAGGAATTGAAAAGATTTTTTCAATAACGAAAGTCCCTGTTAAAAGTCCAGCCATTAATGGGCCAACAAATGTAAGTACTGGAACAATCGCATTTCGAAGAGCATGTCTTATAATGATTTTCTTAATTGGTATACCTTTCGCTCTCGCTAGCTTAATATAATCACTCTGCAAAACTTCAATCATATTAGAGCGAACAAATCTTGTAATAACTGCGATTGGTCCTAACGCTAATGCGAAGGAGGGTAATACAGTATGCTCAAATGTTCCCCAAGACGCCACTGGTAGTAATTCAAATTGGATGGCGAATACTTGTATAAATAGTGGTGCTAAAATAAAACTAGGAATAGAAATACCGAGAATCGCAAGCAAGCTCACACTATAATCAATCATTTTCCCATGATATAGCGCGGCAAATGTACCTGCGGCAATTCCGACTAACAATGAAATAACAAGTGCTTGTAAACCAATAATTGCCGACGGTCCAAAACCAGTTGTTATAATTTCCGATACACCTTGACCTGTCGATTGAACAGATTCACCAAAATCAAAATGAACTACCCCATCCAAATAAGCAACATATTGATTCCATAACGGTTCATCAAGGTGATACTTCGCTCTCATGTTTTGTATTACTTCTTCAGGAAAGATTTTCGCATCTGATGAAAACGGATCACCTGGAATAATATGCATAATTAAAAATGTTACTGTCGTAATGACCCATAGCGTGAATACCATAACCGATAGTTTTTTAATAACATACACTTCAATAACCCCCTAAACAAATGAATTTACTTTGTTTTATTGACATATTTATTGCCATTACTCCTTCTCTACTTCTTAAAACACAAAAAGCCTTGATCTTAAAAAATAAGATCAAGGCTTAATAAAACTATGCCCATCACTTATCTTTCAAGACTTGCTTGCTGGAATTAGCACGGTGTTCTATTACAGAACCCGCTGCTGAGGTGTCATAGGGCCAGTCCCTCTACCTCTCTGGATAAGTAAATTGCTATATTATTATTTGGTTCAAATTGTATATTTTGAATTATAATTCTGAAAAAATGAAAAATCAATCTAATTGGATATATTTAGAAAAATCAGTTTTTGATGGTGTTATTTCTTAAAATCACTACTTTAGCTTATAATAAAATTAATTACTTTCAAGGAGTTATAAAATGGATCCACTACTTCTGGCTACTATAGGATTGCCATTAACAATCGTCATACTCGTCATCATCGGCTTCTATAAACTCTTCATTAAAAAGAAAAGCATCACTTCTTTTTACACTCCATTCGATAATATTACTGGACAAACAATTTCAGAATTTCACGAAGAACAGAAGATATTAGTATCCGAGGATGAAGACGGAGATGGTAAGAAAAAAAATAACCTTGCGCATGCGCAAGGTTATTTTTTCGCCTCTGTTTGAAAGCGTTTATAATATGTTGATGCTGTTGAAAAATGAATTTCTATATCACGAATCAACGATGAGTCTTCTTCTGCTGCTAACTTCTGCAATTTTTTCATTGCTTGTTCTGATTCATTTAAGAAACCAACATATAGTTCATGTTCGTCCTCTTTCGACTTCGGCACACGAATTTCTTTACGCATATGATCAATATCTTCTAACATGCCCGTTGTTACCATTCGCACGTCTTCTTTATATTTAGCATTAGTTATTTCCTTACCGCCCTTTTCTTTTGCCACTTCAAATAACTGTAACGTTTTATTAATTTCTTTGTTCATCTTCACATCATACTTTTCATGTAACTCGTTATATACTTTCATATCTTCTGTTTGCTCAGTAGATTGCTCTACCTTTTCTTTTGGTTCTTTCGTGTCTTTATTTCCATTACATCCCGCTAGAAGGAGCATACCCCCAAGCATAGCAATACCGAAAACCTTCTTCATCTCTTATTCTCCTTTTATCTACAGCTATTACTCATTATAGTTTCTTTTATCTCCACTTGTTATTATACCGAGAACGCCTTACTTTTTACACTTAAGACGATACCTTAATATACATACCTACATTTTTGTCACAGTATCGTCACTTTATGCAAATAACTTTTGCATCACCTTACAACGCTGTATGAGTTATTTCAAAGAAATGAAAAAAGAGCTGATTCAAAACATGTTTGAATCAGCTCTTTTTATGAATTAAGCCTCTAAATTTTGTCTTTGTTGCAGTTCAAACTGCTTCTCACTTCTTCTGGCCATAAATAGATAACATAACACAGCACCAATTTCACAAAGCGCTATCACAACCCCCATCGGTAATGCGGTATTGCTTCCGCCAATACCTACTAATGGTGCAACAAGTGCTCCTGAAATGAACTGTAATAAACCTAGTAAAGCTGATGCTGTTCCTGCTGCTTGTTTTTGATTTCTCATCGCTAACGAGAAGCCGGTTGTTGATACAACCCCAACACTTGATACAACAAGAAATAGCGAGCATAAAACACCGATTAGCCCTATTCCAAGTGCGATTGTAAGTAGTAATGATAGACCGCCAACAGCCGCAATAATAATACCAGCAACAAATAAAGTTTTCTCATTAACTTTCCCCGCTAAGCGGCCAGTAACTTGGCTAGCAATAATAATACCAATACCGTTAATTGCAAAGAACAAACTAAACTGTTGTGGTGATGCCCCGTATATATTTTGCAACACGAACGGTGAACCAGAAATATAAGCAAACATTGCAGCTGTTACTAACCCTTGCGACAATGCATATCCCATAAATAAACGATCTTTCAAAAGCTTTCCGTATGTTGCCAGCGTTCCTGATAATCCACCTGTCTCTCTTTCTTCAGGAGGTAATGTTTCACGTAATACGAAAGTAGCTGATATTAGCATGAATACACTAATTGCTCCAAGCACGATAAAGACGCCGCGCCATGATGTGAACTGTAATAATTGTCCTCCAATAATCGGTGCCAAAATAGGTGCTGCCCCGTTTACTAACATAAGTAATGAGAAAAACTTCGTCATTTCAGAACCTGAATACATATCGCGTACCATTGCACGTGATATAACAATACCAGCAGATCCTGAAGCACCTTGTAAGAAACGTAAAAGCACTAAACTCCAAATAGATGGTGCAACAGCACAAAGTAACGAAGAAGCAACATAAATAATAAGAGCGATAATAAGAGGTTTGCGCCTTCCGTAAATGTCACTGATTGAACCAATAAATAACTGCCCTACTGAAAGCCCAAGCAGACAAGCAGTTAATGTAAGCTGCGCGAGGGATGCACCCGTTTGTAAATCATCCGTTAACTTTGGTAAAGAAGGCAAATACATATCAATAGATAATGGCCCAATTGCCGTAAGTGTCCCTAATACAAGAATCATCCATAACCTGTTTGTCTTTACAGGTTTATATACTTCGTGATTAACTCCATTCACTTTTTCCATTCACCCTTTCATATAAATACTCAATCGTAACAATTATAGTTACAACATAAATATACGTCAAGTATACCGTATTTTCCTGTTTAATAATGTAAAAAAAAGCGATAGAATCTCTATCGCTTTACTTTTTCAAATTACTATTTGTAAATTTAGATACAGATGCCATCATTTCTCCTGTGTCTAAATATGTGATTTGAATTGGATCTCCTATTTCTGTAAACATTGCATATGGGAATTTCTTCGCCGGTACCATGAATACTTTTTGCTCGTTTTCTAATAGTACGTACACAATCGTATTTTCACCTGATTTTTCTTTATACACACGTTGTACAGTACCTTCTTTTTGCGCTTCTTTCCCATTTGAAGTCGGTCTAAATGAATCACCACTTCCGCTCAGCGCATTTTTATAATTCTCAAGTGCTTCTTTTTGCGTTGAACCTGTTGCAAACACTTTTGCATTAGAAGCATATATGACAGTATGAGCACGTACTAATCCGCCGTCATCAATAACCGGTACAATCCAAGAAGGTTTACCATATACGTTATAAATAACCGGCATTGTTCCATGCCATTTCTCTCTCTTAAAGGAATTATCCACTACTTCTGTAGCAGCCGAACCGTCCATAATTCCCTTCACTTCTTTTCCGTTATAGTAATACAACTTTCCTGTACGTGCATCAACTAATGAGTAACCGAGAGCAGAATCTACTCCTTCTTTCGGAGAGGTAAAGTCTGTAAAGTAATACAATTTACCATCCTTCCCGAAGATTGGCGTAACGCCTTCCTTCGTCCCCCACTCAGTCGGCATCTTCATGTCAGTTTGTGAGAATTTCGTATTCCAAAATCCGTGAATATATTTTCCGAAGTACGTATTTAACGTAGATGCTGTTTCATGATTTAATACACCATCAATGAATTTAGGTGCATTCCCTTTATCATATCGTTTCACATCACCTGTTTGTGCATCAACAACGACAACGCCTTCTACTTCAAACCCTGATCTTCCTGAAATAAACTCACCGTATGTCATTGTATAATACGGTTTCCCTTTATCATCAACTTCAAATTTTGGTTTCCCTTTAAAAACTAAATCTGGCTCTGCTTTTCGAACGACACGTTCTAATTTATTACCGAAAAACATGCTTGGTACATACTTCATTTTATATCCAAGATGTAATTTCGCTTCCGCATCAGGATTTGTACCTGACATTGTTACGTAACCTGGAATTGTTTCCGCTTTACGTGCTTTAAAAAATCCCGAAACTTCTATCGGTGCTACATACAAGGCTTCACCATTTACCATTTGTGGCGTTAATTCCCCTAGCTCAAAATAAGCTACTTTCGGAATATCACCAAATACCTTTTTCATTTTATTCTCCGCTGTTTTAGGCGGAACTGTAAACGGTTGGTCATTTTCAGTAAATGGCTCTGAAATATCTTTCTCTACCTTCACGACCGAATCATATTTCTTTTGCGAGATTACTATATCGTGCAAATAACCAAAATAGCCGTAACTTGCGAGTAAAACGAACATTAGAAGTCCTTTTAGCGTACCTTCTAATTTCCCTACCTGCTCTTGTGAGAATAAAACAAGCCCAATTAAAATCGCTACTGCAACAGAATAATGAGTAAGAATAGAATCTGCTCGATCATCAATTAGCCAGAAATATTCATAGATTGCAATACCTATCCAAAATAAAACAGGAATAACTAAAATAGATGATTTCTTACCCTTTACAACTTTCTCATTTCCTCCTTTATCCACCGCGCGAATTTTATTACCGCTTCTAGTCCATGGAATCAAAAATAAAGTGAGAATAGCTAAAACTATAAATTTCATCAAAGGCAATGTCCCCTTTTCTTTTGTCTTCTCCATAAGTATAACAAATAAAGGGTAATCAGGTAAAAATGGGAATAGAAATACTTTTAATTACTTATCACCGCGGCTTAATACAAATCCACTAACTACATATAAAACTGAAGCAATGTAAAAAATAGTCCCTATCGTAAAGAAGTCCACTAGGTAACCAGTTGCAATTATAGCTACTGCTCCTCCAACCGATGTCCACACATGATATTTTCCAATTTCATAACCAGCTTTTTTCTGTTCTACCTTTCGTGCTAACGACGTCTTCTCCGTATTGCGCTGCACAGCACCTAAAATACCCATTAAAATTTGGAGAATGTATACATGCCAAACTTCTGTTGCAATAGGGAAAAAAAGCATTAATATAGCCATGGACCATGCGTATATAATTAATAACTTTCTATCACCTACCCTATCAGAGATTCTTCCAACTAACGGATATACTAGAGCTGAAGTTAAGGCAAATAAGCCGTACGCCCAGCCAAATTGCGAGAAACTATTTCCTACATTTCGAAGCAATAGTATATAAAAAGGAAATACCATACTACCCGCCATCATAATAATGCTTTGTGAGGCTACAAATCTTCTATATGTCATTTGCTATACTCCTTATAAAATAAATTCACAAACCTTTCCTCTGGGTCTACTTCCTTCTTCTTCTGAAGGAATTCTTCTATGCGAGGATACGCTTTCTTTAGTTGCTCCTTTTCCGGATAAGAATAATACGGTAAATAATAACTTCCATTATGCTTTAACGTAACATCAATCATCTTTTGAATGACCACTTTTGTTTTCTTTATTTCATCTTCAGAACGCCCTTGATTAATTAGAAGCACAAGCGCAAACATATCATCTTTCGCATAAGATAGCACCGCATTCTCATTCTTTTCTACATAGCGGATTGTGATGTTAAGAAGGTTTAATTCCTCTTCATTTAAAACACTTCGCAAATCATCTATATACTCTGCAAAACCATCTATCGGTACAAAGTACTCTTGTAAAACTTCGGTCAAGTTTGGATTATCGTATTCCATAAAAGCACTATCAGATCTCATTACGTTATTTCGAGTTTCGTACTTACCATCTGTACGTTCAAAATAACTTCTTTGTATATCCCAAAATGCGCCCTTTCCCCAGTCACTATAACGTGATAACCCAAGTAAGAATTTCGGCGCAGCTATAATATTTTCTTCTTTTAATTTGCTGTACTCTCCCAGCTTCTGTTGATCTTCTGCCAGTACATAATCTGTCACATACATTTCTTTTAAAAATGAATTTGGGGCAACAGAAATACGTGCTAAATGCATACGTATATTCTCGTCCCTTCGCACTTTATTCTTAAAGTATGAAGAGTATTCTTTATAATCTAGTACCTTCGTGTCCGTTTCATACAATTCATCGTTTGTTAACTGTAGCGTCACATCTAAAATCACACCAAATAATCCATATCCTCCAATTACATACGGAAACAAGTCAGCATTTTCTTCTCTATTTACATTACGCACCGTACCATCTGCCATTAACAATCTGAACGACTCTACTGTATCAATCAATGCTTCATGACGAATATCACGCCCATGTACATTTACACTTAATGAACCACCAACAGTAAAAATATTTTGAGATTGCATCACTTGAACTGCAAGACCATATGGATTGATTTTCTTTTGAATGTCATTCCATGTGACACCACTTTGCACCCTAATCCTCTTCTTCTCCGGATCGAATTCTAATATTTCATTATATCCTTTCATATCAAGCATCGTACCGTTCGGATAATACGTCTGTCCGCCTTGGCTATGTTGCATACCTGCAATAGAAATCTTCTCTCCAGAAACAGTTGCATCTTGTACTAACTTTTTTAATGAACTTTCATCCTCAGCATTTTCAACACGTTTAATTTTCGTTGGAAGCAACTTCCCTACATCACTCATAATAGGATGATCCAGTTGCTCTTTGTATGTATATATAGAAGTCGCGAGCAACACTGTATACGCTACAATAACAACTACTATCTTTCTTTTTTCCAAATGGCACTCTCCTCGTTTGAAATTCTAATCTCACTAGTACTTCTCTCTATTCTTATTGTACCTACTTTCTTAAAAGGAAAATACTACACTGTAAAAAAGAACTAGCTTTCTTTTACTTATTATGAAGTGAAACTATAAGCATGATTTAAAAAATATTTAAATATGATGTAGAGGAAAATAACTTAATTCAGGAGGTCGCTATGAAAGCAATTATTTGCACAAAATACGGGCCACCTAACGTTCTCAAGCTTCAAGACGTAAAGAAACCCACTCCTAAAAAGAATGAAGTGTTAGTTAAGATTCACGCAACAAGTGTAACAACTGGAGATTGTAGAATGCGAAGCTTTACTAGTCCCCTTTTATTTTGGATTCCTATGCGAATTGTATTAGGTTTTAGGAAACCGAGAAAGCCTATACTCGGTGTAGAGTTATCTGGTGAAATTGAGGAAGTAGGAACAGATGTAACTCAATTCAAAAAGGGGGATCACATCTTTGCATTAACAGGACTTAACGTTGGTGGTTATGCTGAATACACATGTGTACATGAAAGCGGATTGATAGCATTAAAACCTACCAATGTGACGTATGATGAAGCTGCAGTTATTCCTTTCGGCGGAACTTCAGCATTACATTTTTTGAGAAAAGGACACATAAAAAAAGGACAGCAAGTACTTATATATGGCGCTTCCGGATCAGTAGGTACTGCCGCTGTACAACTTGCTAAATATTTCGGCGCGACTGTTACAGCTGTTTGTAGTAATTCAAATTTTGAGCTAGTGCAATCTTTAGGGGCTGATAACGTAATTGATTATATGAAAGAAGATTTTGCTGAACGAGGCGAACGCTACGATATTATATTTGATGCAGTTGGAAAGTATAAAAAATCCCTTTGTGAAAGAGCGTTAACGCCTAATGGAAAATACGTATCTGTTAATGGAACAATGGCAAAGGTCAGTAAAGACGATATGAACCTATTAAAACAACTAGCTGAAACAGAAAAGCTAAAACCTGTTATTGATAGAACTTACCGATTGGAAGAAGTTTCAGAAGCTCATACGTATGTAGAGATGGGACATAAGAAAGGCAATGTTTCGATTACCTTAAAATAAAATATATTCAGAAAATAACATTGACAATTCCTTTTGTAAGATTTACTATTAGTACCATATTTAAAAACTACATACACATACTCTTATCAAGAGTGGCGGAGGGACTGGCCCGATGATGCCCGGCAACCGAGCTTATAACGTATAAGCTAAGGTGCTAATTCCTGCAGAACGATTTTCGTTTTGGAAGATAAGAGAGGAACCTATTTCGTCTATTCGGCACCTCTCTTATTTTTGAGAGGTGCTTTTTATTTTGGAACGTATATTAAGGGGGAATTATAGATGAAAAAGATATTATTAAGTATTGTAAGTGGAGCTGTATTATTGTTAGGCGCATGTGGTGCTAATTCGGATAAAGAGGTAAAAGCATTAGATGAGAAAAAGATTACAGTTGGTGTAACAGGCGGACCGCATGAACAAATTTTTGAAAAGGTGAAAGAAGTTGCAGCAAAAGATGGCCTCCAAATCGATATAAAGGTATTTAATGATTATGTAGCACCAAACGTATCTTTAGATGAAAAAAGCCTCGATGTAAATAGCTACCAAACAAAATCTTATTTAGACGTATTTAAAGCTGAACGTAATATGAAATTAACTGAAGTATTTTCCACAGTAACATTCCCTATGGGTATATACTCTAAAAACTTAAAAGATGTAAAAGAATTAAAAGAGGGCGACGCAATTGCTGTCCCAAATGACCCAACAAATGAGTTGCGTGCTTTAAAGCTATTTGAAAAAGCAGGTGTTTTAAAAGTTGATCCAAAAGCTACAGAAAAAGCGACTGCAAAAGATGTAATTGAAAATCCGAAAAATTTAAAGATTGTTGAATTAGAGGCATCTCAATTACCAACGCAGCTAAGTGAAGTGAAGGCAGCTGCGATTAATACAAACTTTGCATTAGGTGCAAAATTAAGTCCAGCAAAAGATTCTATTTTCCGCGAGGGAAAAGATTCACCATATGTGAACTGGGTCGTTGTTCGTACTGAAAATAAAGATGATGCTGTTGTAAATAAATTAAAGAAAGCTTATCAATCTAAAGAAGTAAAAGATTTCATTGAGAAAAAATTCGATGGTTCTGTTTTACCGTCTTGGTAGGAGCTGACTATAATGATTGAATTAAAAAACATCTCCAAAGTATTTTCAACAAAAAAAGGGAATGTTGAGGCCCTTAAACCAACTTCCCTTAAAGTAAAAAAGGGTGAAGTATTTGGAATCATCGGATATAGCGGCGCTGGTAAAAGTACATTAATTCGTTGTGTAAATTTATTAGAAAAACCAACGACAGGAAATATCATTATAAACGAACAAGATTTAACAACCTTATCGACGAAAGAACTCGCAAAAGCGAGACAAAAAATCGGCATGATTTTTCAAGGATTCAATTTACTTAAAACCGTTACCGTTTATGAAAACATCGCACTACCCTTACGCCTATCTGGTCTTCCCAAAAATGAAATTGCAAAAAGGGTAGAAAAGTATTTACGCATTGTTGATCTCTTTAATAAAAAAGATGCCTATCCAAGTGAATTATCTGGTGGTCAAAAACAACGTGTAGCAATCGCTCGCGCACTATCTCATGAGCCAGAAGTTTTATTAAGTGATGAAGCAACGAGCGCATTAGATCCGGAAACGACCGATTCTATTCTTGATTTATTATTAAAGATCAACGAAGAAATCGGAATTACGATTTTGCTAATTACACACGAAATGAATGTCATCCAGCGTATTTGTGACCAAGTTGCTGTAATGGAACATGGATCTGTCGTTGAAAGTGGAACAGTGAAGGACATTTTTACAGATCCACAACATGTAACAACGAAGAAATTTGTAAATAGCGCGTTTGCAGCTAAAATTCCAGAAGAGGTACAGAAAGAACTACAAAGCACCGGGGAAATCGTAACACTTTCATTTATAGGAACCGCTTCAGGAGAACCAGCGTTAGCTGTCGCTACAAAACGTTTCCACGTATATCCTAATATTTTATCAGGCAATATTACGCAGTTAAAACATGAGGCATATGGGAAACTGGTCGTTCATATGCAAGGTGAAAAAAGTGAAGTACACCGTGCCTTATCATTTTTACAAGAACAAGGAATTATCGTAGAAGGAGGTAGAACAGATTATGGGAAACAAGTCCTTTTTGGATGAGTGGGGTAACGTAATATGGGAAGCAACAATTCAAACCTTTCAAATGACATCTATTTCACTACTTATCTCTATTCTTATTGCATTACCACTCGGCGTCACACTTGTTTTAACGAGACCTGGTGGACAGCGAGAAAATAAAATTATCTATCCTATTCTTAATACAGTTATTAATATCATTCGTTCTCTTCCATTTATCATTCTATTATTCTTCATTTTACCTTTTACAAAGTTTCTAATGGGAACGTCCATTGGCGTACAAGGTGTTATCGTACCACTTGTTGTCTTCACAGCCCCTTACATTGCCCGTTTAATGGAAACTGCTTTATTAGAAGTGGACCGTGGTGTCATTGAAGCATATCAAGCAATGGGAGTCTCTACTTTAAAAATCATTTGGCACGTTATGATTAAAGAAGCTCGCCCGTCTCTCGTACTTGGATTAACAATCGCAACGATCGGCTTAATCGGTGCAACAGCAATGGCTGGACTTGTAGGTGCTGGCGGCCTTGGTGATTTAGCATATCGATTCGGGCATTTACGCTACGAACCTGAAGTAATGTATGCAACAGTCTTTATTTTGATTATCCTCGTTCAAGGATTACAGTCATTAGGGAATGGTATAGCACGAAGATTGAAGAAAGATTAAAAAGAAGGTATCTCACTGAAATGAGATACCTTCTTTTTAATTATAAAATTATCTCTTAAATCCACCTTCTGAATGAATAACTTGCCCTGTAATCCATTCGGCTTCTTCGCTCACTAAAAACTTAATAAGCCTTGCTGCATCCCTCGGCTCACCAATTCTCCCAAAAGGAAACATCGGTCTTAATCCTTGCTTTATCTCCTCAGTCATCCATCCTGTACTAGTTGGACCTGGATTAATTGCATTCACTGTTATCCCTAAATGGGCCACTTCCGCTGATAACGTACTAGTAAGAGCGTCAATTGCTCCCTTCGTTGTTGCATACGCTAATTCTCCTGCCATAGGTCCTTTAAATTGTCCCGACGTCATATTCACAATTCTACCACCAGATTTCTTATCAAACCTTTGGGCAAATTGACTACTTAACAATGTAGTCGCACGAACATTTACCATGTAGTGCTTATCTAGTTCTTCAGCAGTCAAATTAGAGAAATCATTATTTGTAGAATATGCTGCATTATTAATTAATATATGAGGGTACCCTAATTGTTCAGTAACTTTATTTATAAGCTGATTTGATGCATCATTCTGAGTTAGATCTAACTCCATGCTCGATACTTTGACACCGTTTTGTATCAACTTTTCTTTTAATTGTATTTGTTCATTTTTATCAACGCCCCAAGGCATCTCTTTATCGTATTCTGTCCAATACGTAAAAAATATATCGTATCCAGCCTCTGCTAACTCCGTGCAAATAGCTGCTCCTATACCGTCTAGACGACTAACACCTGTAACAACAGCTACTTTATTTTTCAATTGATTCATCATATACTCCTCCAAGTTTAAAGGACGCATATTTTATATAAGAGATATAAATTTCCCCACATAGGCATCTACCCTTACAAAGGGGATGTACAAGCTAAATATGCAGTCCTTGAATGATTTACAGATAGCTAAATAAACCCTCACTTACGAGAGAAAAATTCATCTATCTAATTTCTAATCATTACAAGTTCATCCACATATCTACTCTTTGCCTCCTTTTGATATATCTCCATTATTAGTCTACCAAAATAGATGAAATGTTACAAAAAATAAAACAATTACTCCTAACCTATTTTTGTTCACATTTCCTCCATTGTGAATTTATTCACAATGGATATATAATAAACATGTAAATACAATACATTGGAGGGATTTCAATGGTTATCAATTTTTTAAGAACTGATAAACGCGCTACTTTCATATTATTATTTTTACGACTTTACATAGGATATGCATGGCTCGCTGCTGGAATAGGAAAAGTTTTTGGACAGTCTTTTGATGCAAGTGGTTTTCTAAAAGGAGCTATCGCTCAAGCATCAGGTGACCACCCTGCAGTACAAGGTTGGTGGGCAGATTTTCTTCAACATTTTGTTCTTCCAAACGCAGACCTATTTAGCTTTTTAGTTCAATGGGGAGAAATTTTAGTAGGGCTAGGTTTGATTTTAGGTGGATTAACAAAAACAGCTGCATTTTTCGGCATCATAATGAACCTTTCATTTTTATTAAGCGGAACTGTTAGTGTAAACCCAAACCTGCTTATTTTAACTATGTTCATTTTAGTTGCAGGACATAATGCTGGACGTATTGGATTAGATGGTTATGTTTTCTCAAAACTTTTCAAAAAAAATAACCGTGAAGCATATAAATTAAGTAAAACTGCATAAGAATAGTTCATCTTTTAAATATAAATAAGGAAAGAGCCTACATTCAGGCTCTTTTCTCATTTACACCAAAACATTTCACAGTTTGCCTTATCCGAAATGTGAAACTCAATCATATATAACCGAATAAATGTGTACGACTTTATTTCAAGCACCTAAAAAGCTTAAAGACTACAACAAGCCATTATAAAACCCTAAATTCTTTCATACTTTCTCCAAGAATATAGTGTGAAAACCACATCAAATTCTGCTTCATAATAGCCACATTAATTCTTGGCTGGTCAGAACTATATGCCATTCCTTTAAAAATAATTAATTCTGTATCAACTTCCATATCCCTTAACCCTTGATATAGCTCATATGCATTGGAAGTTGGAATCCTTGCATCCTTTTCGCCATGTTGGATTAAGGTAGGCGTACAGGCTGATTTAATATATGTCATTGGCGATGTTTTTGTATATATATCTGGATCATTCCATGGAGTATTTCCTAAATGCATTCTAATAAAGTAAGGGATATCTGTATTTACATAATGGGTACTCCAGTTAGTAATTCCGCCCCCAACTGAAATAGCTTTAAATCTATTACTAAACGTAGAACAGAAGGCCGATATATATCCTCCGTTACTCCATCCCATAACTCCTACTCTATCTTTATCTACAATCCCTTGCTCAACTAGTTCATCCACTCCAGATATAACATCCTCATAGTCAGCAATTCCCTGTTTTCTATAGTTGGCTTTTAAGAACTCATTACCATAGCCAGAACTTCCTCTATAGTTTAGCTCTAAAACTATAAAGCCTTTTTCGATAAACTGCTCAATCGGATATTTCTCATTAAAACAGTCTGAGAATATCGGAAAAGATGCCCAAGCTGGTCCACCATGGATTACTACTAATAAAGGATATTTTTTGTTGGCATCAAAATCTACTGGGGTTGATAAAACACCCTCTATTTCAAGACCATCACTACTTTGCCATGAGATTATTTCCCTGTTACTTTTCAGCTTCCCTTTAAAAAAGCTATTTTCATCCGTTATTTTTTTATCGTCTAAATAGATTTCAAAGGTTTCATTTGTTATAGCCTTACTATAGGATATATGATGTCCATCCCTTGTTATAGAAGCATCCATTATAAAGCCATCTACTTTGTCACTTAACATTTCCACAGTGCCATCTTCACATAGCAACCCAATGAGATAATTAGTTTTATCCTGCCATCTAATTAAAATCCCCTTATCTGTCCACTGTAATGGCATAACCGTACTATCAAAGTTTGTTAGAGGCTGAATTACCTCTCCAGTATTCATATCATATATCTCTAATATACTTTCTTGTATATGGTTTCTATAGTACTCCTTCTCCCTTATGCTTGCTGAGTAACATATTTTGCTGCCCTCAGGAGAAAAGCAAACGCTCCCGCCCAACAACTTATCTACATTCATCTTTTGTAGTTCCTCAACTTCAACATCTAATATGTATAGATCACCATTCATATGATCGTTTAGGCTTGGTGTAGCCATAAATACAACCTTTTTCCCATCATTTGAAATATCAAAGTTATGTATATAAAAATCCTTACCCTCCGTTAATTGATAAAGACCGCTAATCTCACGTTCCTCTTTATCATTTTGTATCCCTTTTTCTATTTCAATGTAATATAAACAATTATTCTGATGTTCCTTACCTACATGGTGGAAGTCCCCATATAGCTCTTTACGTTTCTTTATTTCCTCACATTCTTTTGACTGTGCAACATAATAAAAACCTTTACCAGTAGGCTCCCATTTGAATGTACTGACCCCTTCTTTCTCATCAGTAATTTGTAACTCACTATAACCATCTATTGACTTAACAAAGATTTGATTTTTCTTATTATCCCTCTCACCAACTGGGCTAAGGTATGCGATATCCCTAGAATCTGGGGACCATAATGGGTGTATACTGTCTATATCCCCAGTTGTTAATGGGTAACTCTGCTCCTTATCTTTTTCATATATCCATATATGATTCCTATATGTATTGTCTTTCCAGTTAGCTGTCTTCTTAACAAATGCTACATTTTTGCCATCGTCACTTATGTTTGTACTTGATAAGGTTGGTAATGAAATAATCTCTTCTATACTTAAATATGTTTTTTCTTTCACCTTCATTAATAAACCCCCTCGTAATGTCTAGTAATCTAATTTGTTCAATAAAGTGAAACTTTAATCAGTGGTTTTTTTCCATCAACGAATATCTGAAAAAACAACAGAAAATTCAGTTAAATAAAAGTAGTTCCGTCCCAAATCCGATAAAACCTCATGTTGTCTGCCGGTTTTTATACTTTTTAAATCCCACTGCCAGTTCCTTGCCCCTCTTTAATCCACTTATCGATTTTAGATGTTCTTTTTTTTCGACACAAAAATGCCCCTTTAGATAATCATATCCAAAGGGGCAAAGCTTCACAACTTTTTTATAAACGTCGTGACTTTATTTTAAATTTACAATAATCTAGTTACTCTACCAATCTCCTACTCAACAGTAACAGATTTAGCTAAGTTACGTGGCTTATCAACGTCACATTCGCGGTGAAGCGCTGCGTAGTATGAGATAAGTTGGAATGGAATAACTGCTACTAGCGGTGCTAGTGCTTCGTGTACAGCTGGTAATACGAAGCTGTCTCCTTCCATTTCTAAGCCTTTCATTGAAATGATACATGGGTTAGCTCCGCGTGCTACTACTTCTTTCACGTTACCACGAATTCCAAGGTTTACGTGCTCTTGTGTAGCAAGGGCGATAACTGGTGTACCGTTTTCGATTAAGGCGATTGTACCGTGTTTTAATTCTCCTCCAGCAAATCCTTCTGCTTGGATGTAAGAGATTTCTTTTAGTTTTAACGCACCTTCTAAACCTACGAAGAAGTCTACGCTACGTCCGATGAAGAAGCAGTTACGCGTTGTTGCTAAAAATTGTTTTGCTAATGCGTCCATCTCTTCTTTTTGATCACAAAGTACTACCATTGCATTTGCTACAAGTCCTAATTCATGTGTTAAATCGAAATCAAGAACCTCACCTTTTGCTTTTGCAATGTCAGCCGCTAAGATTGAAAGTACTGCAAGCTGTGCTGTGTATGCTTTCGTCGATGCAACTGCGATTTCTGGTCCCGCATATAAAGGAAGTGTATAATCAGCTTCACGAGAAAGCGTAGAACCAGGTACGTTTGTAATTGTTAATGCTTTATGACCCATTTCATTTGTTTGCACAAGTACTGCACGGCTATCAGCTGTTTCACCACTTTGTGAAATGTAAATGAAGAATGGTCTCTCTGTTAATAATGGCATGTTGTAAGAGAATTCACTTGCTACATGTACTTCAACTGGTACTTTCGCAAATTTCTCAATGAATTGTTTTCCAACAAGACCTGCATGGTAACTTGTTCCACATGCAATGATGTAAATACGATCGCTATCTAAAATCGCATTACGGATATCTTGATCTAATTCAATTTCGCCATTTTCATCTTGGTACTTTTGAATAATATTACGGATTACAAGTGGTTGCTCGTCGATTTCTTTTAGCATGAAATGAGGATACGTTCCTTTTTCAATATCACTTGCGTCTAATTCCGCTGTAAACGGTGCACGTTCAATCGTTTCACCTTGTAAGTTTTTAATTGTAATGCTTTCTTTTGTTACGATTACCATTTCTTTATCCATTAACTCGATAAATTGATCTGTAACTTGTAACATCGCCATAGCGTCGCTTGCAATAACATTAAAGTTATCACCAGCACCTACTAATAGCGGGCTTTTGTTTTTAGCAACATAAATCATGTTTGGATTTTCAGCATCAAGTAGTCCGATTGCGTAAGAACCATGTAAAAGAGATAACGTTTTTCGGAACGCATCTTCTACACTTAGTCCTGTACTTACTTGTTGTTCCATAAGCTGCACGATAATTTCTGTATCTGTTTCACTTACGAACGTTACATCTTGTAAATATTCTTTTTTCACTAATTCATAGTTTTCAATTACACCGTTATGAACTAGTGTAAAGCGTTTTGATGTACTTTGATGCGGATGCGCGTTTAATTTGCTTGGAACACCGTGTGTTGCCCAGCGTGTATGACCGATTCCCACGCTTGCTGCTACATTCTCTTCTACGACTTCGCGAAGTTTTGCAATACGGCCTTTTTCTTTGTATACAATAACACCGTTCTCTGCTTGTACTGCAATACCTGCTGAATCATATCCGCGATATTCTAGCTTTTCTAAACCTTTTAATAAAATTTCCTTTGCATCTTGCTCTCCAATAAATCCTACGATTCCACACATGTTTAGTCGCCGTTACAAATGCTTACACTGCTCTGCGAACATGTAACGACATAGTCCGATACCATTTTTATTTATACTAAAAAACGGATTACATATTGCTAGCCCTGTAAGCTTGTAACGGCTTTCACCTTCCTCTCGATTGGGTTAAAGTCCGTATATACTTATACAGCTAGTATTCATCCGTTCCTCTTCTCTCATCACACTTTCACCTTTGTCCACTAAGTCACCTTAATGTTTTAAGTAAAAGATTGCGGTTGTGATGAACAACCGGGAGTCATCCGCCGAAATCTCGATAAACTCCACCTCGTCAACTACACTACTTGTAGTTCTGGCGCTTTTATAATTTACAATATTTCCTTTGAGAAAAAGAACAAGACCATCGTATAACAAACAATATAAATCGTCAATGAAATTTTTTTCATTGTCTATAAAATATATGAAAAAGGAGCACTTTTTGTGCTCCTTTTAAATAAAATCGGTTAATTATTCAACGCCAACTTCAGCTTTCACAACTTCTACAATACGATGTACATACCCATCACAAATTTCTTGTGTCGGTGCTTCTGCCATTACACGAATAAGTGGTTCTGTTCCAGATGGACGAACAAGAATACGACCGTCTCCGTTCATTTCTTCCTCTACAACACGAATAATTTCTTTAATTTTCTCATTTTCTAGTGCTAGTTTCTTGTCTGTTACACGAACATTTACTAGTAATTGTGGGAATTTTGTCATCTCGCCTGCAAGCTCAGATAATGGTTTTTTCGTCATTTTCATGATATTTACAAGTTGAAGTGCACTTAACATTCCATCACCAGTTGTAATGTAATCAAGTAAGATAATATGACCTGATTGTTCTCCGCCCAGGTTATATCCACCACGTTTCATCTCTTCCATTACGTAGCGATCACCAACTGCTGTTTTATCACTTGTAATATTGTTTGCTTCAAGCGCTTTGTAGAAACCTAAGTTACTCATAACTGTTGAAACAACTGTATTATGTTTCAATTGGCCAGTTTCTTTCATATACTTCGCGCAAATAAACATAATTTGATCGCCATCAACGATGTTTCCTTTTTCGTCTACTGCGATTAAACGGTCTCCGTCACCATCAAAAGCAAGACCAATATCAGCACCTTTTTCTTTTACTAATTCAGCTAACACTTCTGGATGCGTAGAACCTACTCCAGCGTTAATATTCATACCGTTCGGTGAAGTTCCCATTGTTGAAATATCAGCTTCTAAATCTGCAAATAAATATGGAGCTAAAGAAGATGTAGCACCATGTGCACAATCTAAAGCAATATGTAAACCAGAGAAATCTTCCTCTACAGTTTGTTTAATGTATTGTAAATATTTTTGTCCACCTTCAAAGTAATCACTCACTTGTCCAAGGTTAGTACCTGTTGGACGTGGTAGCTCATCAACTTCTTTGTCTAATAACGCTTCAATTTCTGCTTCTTGCTCATCTGTTAATTTAAATCCATCTGAACCGAAGAACTTAATTCCATTATCTTGTACTGGGTTATGAGATGCAGAGATCATAACACCTGCTTGCGCCCCTAACGCTTTTGTTAAATAAGCCACACCTGGTGTAGAAATAACACCAAGGCGCATTACTTCCGCTCCAGTTGATAATAGGCCTGCTACTAAAGCTCCTTCTAGCATATGTCCAGATACACGTGTATCACGGCCAATAATTACTTTTGGACGATCTGTATCTTTTGTTAATACATAGCCGCCAAAACGTCCTATTTTAAAAGCTAATTCAGGTGTTAATTCCTTATTTGCAACCCCACGTACTCCGTCTGTACCAAAATATTTACCCATTATTATTCGCTCCTTTTTCGTGCTCTTTTTGATTATCTACTGTTAGTTCTTGGCTCGTTTCTTGGCCATTTTCTTTTTCTTTGTCTTTTTCTTTGTCTTTTTCTTTGTCTTTTTCTTTGTCTTTATCTTTTTCCTGATCCTTTTCTGGATTAGGTTCAGGATTTTTTGGTTTTTCAGTTTGATTTTCTTGATTGTTTTTTGAATCTGGTTGTTCAATATTACCCTGTACTTCTTTATCCGGCTTTTCTTTCTTCACAATTGTGACTTTAGCACTTTTTTGTTTTGCTTCTATCGAAATATTACCAGGACCACTCACTTGAATAGAAACATCTTTCGTCCCCGGAGATACATTTTGCAGATTAATCGCCGCTGTTATTTGAGCAGCTGTTATTTTATCTACTATACTTGCTTCTCCTGAAATATCAACGCTTATCTTTCCATCTTGTGGCGAAAGTAGCTGCGCAGTAACATCATTCGGAATTCCACTTTTTTGAATCGGGATACCATCAATAGTTTTACTTTTCGTTTGTTTTACCTTTTGTACCCCTATGGAAACCTTCACTTGATTTGGTTTTGCACTTGTTACACCTTTTGGCAATAAAACAGAGGCATCGAATGTTGTAGAATCCGTCAATTGACTAAGATCTACCTCGACCCCCTCTATAGATTGTATATTATCCAAAATGTCTTTTGGACCTGCTATCGTTACTTCTTTTGGTTCAACACTAATATTTGTAACAGCTAAACCTTCTGGTAGATTCCCTTTTTTCGAATATGTTAAAGGAACTGTTTTTTCGACATTATTTGCTGTAGCTTGTGTCGCTACATTCACCGTTACACTTATTTTAGATGGACTTGTTTTTACATTTAAACGTTTTCCTTCTTTATTGTATAATGTAACGTCTGCTGTTTTTGTAACTGTTTTATTAACACCTTTTAAATCTATATATGCCTTAGCAGATGAAATACTTTCTATTTCTTCTTTTGTTCCAACTACTTCAACAGTGTCAGGCTTAATACTTGATTTCTCAATGGTAGCACCTGCTGGCATCTGGTCTTCATTTGATAATTTTAAATCTACATGAACATACTTTTTCGCTTTTTCATGAAGAGTGACTTTAATTGTTGCTGGCTGAACTGTCCCCTTCACATCATCTGGAAGCCCGTTCGCTTTTAAAGAAACTTCATAAGTTCCTTTTTGACTATCTCGCAAATCAACTGATATATCAAATTGTTTTTTTGCTTTTGCTGTAGCAACTGCTGATTTTGGGCCTTCCAACTTCACCTTGACTCCACCTGCTGGAATACCACTTACAATATATTTCTCTTCATCATACTTAAGGGTAATAGGATAATCAGTTAATGTTTCTTTCGTTTCATTTACGAAAGGTAATATACTCGATGTCGTATTTTTTTCAGTTAAAGTTGCTGACATAAAAAGCATACACGCCAATAGTAATGAGATTCCTTTTAAAAACCAATGATTCTCCATTAACTTATCCATGACGCTTTCTCCTCCAATTCCATAAAGACGAAGAAGTCGTTTTTTCGTTCCCACTAAATTCAGCTAACAACATATCCTTTAGCTGTTCTGTCTTCAAATCACGATGTAACTCACCGTTTTTCGTTAAAGAAATTTGGCCTGTTTCTTCCGACACAACTACTGTAATACTATCGGTGACTTCACTAACTCCCATTGCAGCGCGATGCCTAGTTCCTAACTCCTTAGAAATAAATGGGCTTTCTGATAAAGGAAGGTAACATGCTGCTGCTTTAATTGTACTTCCCTGCATAATTACTGCTCCATCATGAAGAGGGGTATTAGGGATAAAAATATTAATGAGTAATTCCGATGATACATTTGCATTTAGCGGAATACCCGTTTCTACATAATCATCCATCCCAGTCTCTTTTGACAAAGTAATTAGTGCACCAATTCTACGTTTTCCCATATATTCCGTTGCTTTAGCTATCGCTGTTGCAACAATTTCAGGTTCATCTTCCCCCTGATTTCCCACACGCGAAAATAAGCTACCCCGTCCTAGCTGCTCAAGTGCTCTTCTCAATTCTGGCTGGAAGATAATAATAACGGCTAAAAATCCCCACGTTAATACTTGTTCCGTTAGCCAATATAGCGTATGCAATTCAAGTAAAATACTAATCATCCGGACGACAATAATAACTGTAATACCTTTTAAAAGTTGCACAGCCTTCGTGCCCCGAATTATAAGAATTAGCTTATATATAATAAACCATACAACAGCAATATCTAATGCCGTACTAAGATATTTCAAAATGGTCGTATCTTCAAAAGGCATGCTAACCCTTCCTCCTACTTACGAGCAATTCTATCCATATATTGAAATATTATTTTATGCTCTATCTGTATGTATTTCCAACAACTAGTTAATTATACCATACATGAACCAAACGACAATTACAAACGCCCCCCTTTAGCTTAAATTGGTAAGATGTCAAACTTTCTTATCCTACAGTATAATATAAGTCATTATTATACGCCTATTTTCAAATAAAAAAAGCAACTTCTCAGTTGCTTTTCTTACATTTATTTTAGTTTTTCACCGAATAAAGAACCCATTAAAGCAACCGCTGTTGTTGCTGTTCTATTTCTCTCATCTAAAATCGTATTTACTTCAACAAATTCAGCAGATGTAACAATATCAGCTTCTGCTAACATTTCCATCGCTAGGTGGCTTTCACGATACGATAGACCACCAATTACAGGTGTTCCAACTCCTGGTGCGTCATGAGGATCAAGCCCATCTAAATCTAATGATAAATGAACACCGTCAGTATGAGATAAATACGCAATTGTTTCTTCCATAACAGCCGTCATACCCATACGATCAATTTCATGCATTGAGAATACTTTAATGCCTTCTTCACGAATAAAGTCCTTTTCTCCTTCATCTAATGCACGTGCACCGATAATTACAACGTTCTCTTTCTTCACCTTTGGATATGACCCGTATAAGTCTACAAGTGAAGAATGTCCATATCCTAAACTTGCAGCAAGTGACATACCGTGAATATTTCCAGATGGTGAAGTCTCTTCTGTATTTAAATCACCGTGTGCATCATACCAAATAACACCTAAATTTTTATAATGTTTCGCCACACCAGCTAACGTACCGATAGCAATACTATGATCGCCGCCCAATACAAGTGGAAAACGACCTTCTTCTATAATATGATCAACCTTAGTCGCTAGTTCGTTACATACAGTTGCAACTTGAGTAAGGTTTCGTAATTTTGTATTTTCATCTACTTCTTTTTCTCTCTCTATACATATATCTCCCATATCTTTTACGTCATATCCAATTTGTTCAATTCTTTCAACTACCCCTGCATAACGGATCGCGCTTGGTCCCATATCAACCCCACGACGCATCTGTCCTAAATCCATTGGAACTCCAATAACTGAGATTTCTTTTTTCATAGATAGTATCCCCCTTTTATGCCTTCACTAAATATTTTAAATCTTTTATATAGTCTGACTCAACTCGACATTTTTCTGCATGGATATACATTTTATTCACTTATATTTACGTTAGAATCCCAATTTTTAAACCATTCTATGTATAAAGTTAACTTAATGAACCAACTAACTTTTCTATCAGCTAATATTTTTATCAGTGCTTTTCTCCATCACCACCTAGGATTACACAAGATACCCTCAAATAACTGGATAAAAAAACACTTCTACATTTAGAAGCGTTTTTTTGATGCTAGTTTCCACACTGCTGCAATATTTTTTGCTGTCATTTCGATATTCTCTTCTGCCGCTTTATATGCTTCTTCTAATGTCATTGGGCTAGCCGTAATACTAAACACTGCATCAATTCCCTTTTCGTAAACAGTCGTATAATTCGAGGATACAGATCCACCAATAGCAATTACAGGAATATGACGACATTTCGCCCGCTTCGCGACACCAGCAGGAGCTTTTCCATAAGCTGTTTGTTCATCTATCCTTCCCTCACCAGTTACAATAAGATCGGCACCCTCTATACACTTATCAAAATTTGTATAATCTAATACAATTTCAATCCCTTTTCTTAGCTGTCCCTTTAGTACTGCAACGACAGCCGCTCCCATTCCTCCAGCTGCCCCTGCACCAGGTATTAGGGACACATCAAAAGATACATACTGTTTAAGTATATTAGCATAATGTTTTAAATTCCCGTCTAGCTCTTTCATCATCTCTACATTCGCACCCTTTTGTCTCCCAAATACAAAAGACGCTCCCTTTGGTCCAACTAATGGATTGTCGACATCACATGCTGCTTCTAGCTTTATATCCTTCAAACGTGTATCCATACGAGAAAGGTTAAGAGCAGTAATCAAATGTAATGTTCCTCCAGAGGGCTCAATTACTTCACCTTTCCTATTAATAAACTCTACGCCTAAAGCAGACAACATACCTGCCCCACCATCATTTGTAGCACTTCCTCCAAGCCCTAAAATAATGTGTTTAGCTCCTTGATCTAATGCATGTAATATCAGTTCGCCTGTCCCTTTTGTTGTTGTAATAAGTGGGTTTCTCTTTTCAATTGAAACGTGTTGTAATCCTGATGCTGCCGCCATTTCAATAAATGCTGTCTCCCTATTCTTAGACATACCATAATAGGCTTGCACGCTCTCTCCAAGCGGCCCTGTCACATTAAGTGATATAATTTCCCCCATTGTAGCACCAACAAGAGATTCGACCGTTCCTTCACCTCCATCTCCAATTGGTACTTTAACGTACTCTGCTTTAGGAAAAACTGCTGCAAAGCCCCTTTCAATAGCTTCACATACCTCTATAGCTTTCAGGCTTTCTTTATATGAATCCGATGCAATGACAACTTTCATAATTATCCCCCCCCTTATTCAATCCCTTTTTTTCATTTTAAACGATATACGGAAAAGTTTCCTTTTTGAGTGAAATTTAAACACAAAAAAAGCTTACATCATTTGATGTAAGCTTTCCCTATTTATATGGAGCCTAGCGGGATCGAACCGCTGACCTCCTGCGTGCAAGGCAGGCGCTCTCCCAGCTGAGCTAAGGCCCCTTAGTAATTAAGCGGAAGACGGGATTCGAACCCGCGACCCCAACCTTGGCAAGGTTGTATTCTACCACTGAACTACTTCCGCGAAAATGGTGAGCCATGAAGGATTCGAACCTTCGACCCTCTGATTAAAAGTCAGATGCTCTACCAACTGAGCTAATGGCTCGTAAATGGCTGGGCTAGCTGGATTCGAACCAGCGCATGACGGAGTCAAAGTCCGTTGCCTTACCGCTTGGCTATA